>JAUVHR010000047.1 GCA_030593165.1 Candidatus Thorarchaeota archaeon | reverse complement strand
AATCGTGTGGCCATAGAGAGTGATCTCTACGGAGCATATGCCCTTGGCGTTCGAAATCTTCTATTCATCACAGGTGATCATACACTTCTGGGCTCTCATCCACACACTAAGATGGTATACGATCTTGACTCAATACAGGCTCTACAAATCGCAAGTCATCTCATGACAGGAAAAGATCTTGCAGATGACGATTTGGAGGGAACTCCCAGTTTCTATCTTGGTGCAACATTCAACCCCCGCGCTGACCCACTTGAGATGCAAGCAATGCGAGTAGAGAAGAAACATGAAGCAGGTGCTCAGTTCTTCCAGACTCAAGCAATATACGACATGGCGCGATTCGAGGAGTTCCTTGAGCAGCTTGGAGGCCTTGACATCAAAACACTCGCAGGAATCATCCCTCTAAAAAGCCCAACAATGGCCCGATTCATGAACAAACGCATTCCTGGGATCAAGATTCCGGAGGAGATGATTGAGCGACTTGAGCGCGCAGGTGCTGGAAAGAATAGTGCTGAGGAAATCACTGCTTTCCAGCAAGAAGGCTTGGCCATTGCAATAGAGACCGTCAAGGAGGTTCGAGACCTAGATGGTGTTAACGGAGTGCATATTATGGGGATTGGTTGGGAAGAATCCATCCCACAGATTGTTGAGGCGACCAATCTATACCCGCGACCAAGAAAGGAGTAGCACAAGATGTTTGTCTTCAAGAAGGAACAGCAGGCATTTGATTTTGGTGGAGTGACCATTGGTGGGCAACCCGGTGAGAATCCAACGGTTCTGATTGGTGGAATGTTTTCCAAGGGACAAGCCATTGTAGAAAATACAAGAGAGGGCACATTTGATAGGAATCTTGCCCAGCAGTGGCTTGACACGGCGACGCTCATGGTTGAGAAGACCGAACACCCTCTTGTGATACAGGCTTATGGTCGGACTGCCACTGCAATGGAGAATCATCTCAAGTGGTTGGCAGAACACTTCGATGGACCCTTCATGTTCGAGTCATCAGGAGTCAAGGCACGTGTCAGAGGTATTGAGTACTGCGAAGAGGTGGGTCTACAAGAACGTGCAATCTACAATAGTATCAACCTCTCGATGAAGGATGAAGAGAAGGAGATTCTCACTGGAAGTAGAATTGACAAGGCCGTTGTTTTGGGTTGGTCTCCTAAGGCCACATCACTTGACGAGCGTATGGGAACAATTAACGAAATGATTGCGAGTGCCAATCAGATGGGCCTCACAAAGATGGTGATTGACCCGGCCACAATGCCGGTTGGTGCAGGCTATGGTCTCGAGTATCGCACTCTTCTGGCAATCAAATCAGAGCTGGGCCTTCCAACTTGCTTAGGCCCTCATAATGCACCCTCTGCTTGGAAATTCCTAAAGCAACCTGAGTTTGATGACGAGTCCACGTACAGATCAGCGGTGGTCGCCTCCACAGTTGCTGCACAGTTGTTCGCAACAGACTGCATCATGTACGGCTCAATGGTACGTACGAAGGAAGTATTCACAGCTGTAGCAATGATAGGAAACGCAATTGCATCAGCTGTTGCAGAAGCCAATCACGCGCTAGGACTGGATCGACCCCTCTTCGACCCACCCACATCAGGATAGGAGCTGAAACGTCAAGATGCCACAATCAGATGAACACTGGCCTCCGATACCTGGCGACTTCGCGGTTAAAGATCCTGAATGTTGCTTGGCAATTTGCACGTTGGGAAAAAAGATTGAGGTACCATCAGATTACGCAATAATCGGTACGTGCAAGACTGAGAATATTGGAATCGAACGTGTGATTATCAATATCATCTCGAATCCCAAGATTCGCTATTTCATTCTTGCTGGCCCTGAAATTCCCGGACACCTTACTGGTCGGACGATGAAGTGCATGTACGAGAATGGAGTGGACGAGAAGACCCGAAAAATCATTGAGGCACCAGGAGCCATACCTTACATCGAAAATGTACCTCTCGAGGGAGTAGAACGGTTCAGGGCACAAGTTGAGCTGATTGACATGATTAACATCTCAAACCCCGCGGTCATAGCAGAGAAGGCTGTTGAGCTTCTGTCTAACGACCCCGGTGCCTTTCCCGATGACCCAATCTGGGTGGATTTTGGGATTTCTTCAAAACCGGCTCGAAAACTAGGAATGGGTGCAAGTGTCGCGGTCTTGCCTGAGATGGGAATATCCCTTGATACTTCAAGCTCTCTCTTAGCGAAGGAAGATCTTGTAGCGCATGTTTCTGCTCACCCCTCGTCAGTTGGTATAGAGATACAATCTAGTGACAATGGAACAATGTTACTTGGTAAGGAGTTGCGATAGCGATTGTTTACGTTTGAGAAAGAACAGTACATCTACAGCATTGGCGGAATCAAGGTTGGCGGCTCTCCTGGTGAGAATCCCACCGTCTTGGCTGGGACGATCTTCTATGGTGGTCACAAGATTGTTGAGGACCCGAACAAGGGAATCTTTGACAGGGAAGCCGCGGAATCTCTCATTCGAAAACAAGATGAGATGTCTGAACTCACCTTGAACCCCACTATTGTTCAGATCTTTGCAGAGTCTGAGGAAGCGATGGTTAAGTACATTGATTTCGTTTCAGAAATCACCGAATCTCCATTCATGATTGACTCAACCATGGTTTCAGCGAGACTGGCTGGACTGGCACACTCAGAGGAGATTGGTCTTCTGGACCGTGCAATCTACAACTCATTGAATATCGCAGCCACACAGGAGGAGATAGATTCACTTGAAGAAATCCAGCATGAATGTGCGATAATCTTGGCCTTCAACCCAAAGGACCCTTCCATTGCTGGGCGAAGAACAGTACTTGAGAAGGGTGTTGAACCTCTTGGTAAGGGCCTTCTACCTCTGGCTGCGGATCTCGGTATAACAAAACCACTTCTGGACACCGCCACTACCGCGATTGGGGCGGGAGCAGGGTCTGCAGCAGCCTTTACTTTCGTGGCGAAGACAGTCTACGGTCATCCTACTGGTTCAGGTGTACATAATGCACCCTCCTCATGGCCATGGTTGAGAGAGTACAAGAAGGTTGACAGAGAGGCATTCAAAATGTGCGATATCTCTTCGAACCTCATCGTTCAAATGATGGGTGCCGACTACGTTCTCTATGGACCAATTGGAAATGCGAGCAATGTATTCCCTGTCGTAGCAATGGCTGATGTGATCTCTGCTGAGGCATTGAAGACTGAACTTGGCGTAGAACCTGTTGACAAACATCCCTTCAGGAAACTTCTGTAACTAGGTGGCGATGAAAATGGCCCGTAAGTTCAAGGTTGTGAAACCTCGGAGCATAAGCGTATCGTCCCTTAGAATGGGCCCCTACTACACTGTGGCTTCTGTTGAGCTTGGCAACACGACTACAAAATGCATCCTGGTTTCAACAAATCTCGAAACTGCCGAGATATTCGAGATAGAGAAGGAGGTTGTGTTCACTCGGGACGTCCGTCCTCCCCGTGGGAACGAGGAATCATTTGGTACAACATTGGTTGGAGTTCCGCTCACTCGCGAGTCTGTATCAGAGCTAGTTGAAAACATCCTTCGAAGAGTAATCAAGCGAGCAAGATTGAACATAGAACGGGATCTTCATTTCGTCGTACGCTCCACTGGTGTTACTGCCTGTTTCTCTAAACCGGATGAGGTTGGTGCAATTGTCAAGGCGCTGGCCAATGGTTGTCTTGCAGCAGGTATCCGTCCCCGGATGATGACAGCATCGCTTATTCCTGAGAATCTTTCCGCTGGAATACGCGATTTCACCTGGCTCAAGAAGGTCTACTTCGATGGTGCGATCGCCAGTTCTCTTCCTCCTGCGAACACTGAGGTTGTGGCCAATGAGATGGAGGGCGAACTCGCCACAGCTGGAATCAAGGGTGCAGCCAAATCAACCGACACTGACTTCCGAAATCCTGTCATGACTCTTGACTTTGGGACAACACTGGCTGGTCGAGTGACTGACGATAACTTTCCCTATTCCAATACGATTGGATCCTTTGCCGGTCTTGGCGGTGCCATACCAGATGCTCTTGTGCGTCGGACTGGGGAGGTGAATAGAGAAACCGGCTGTGTACTTGATGTTCAGATTAAAAAGCGAATCACTTCAAGTGCCGAAACAGATGATATTGAAGCTGCTCTGCACTTAGTCAGGGTTGAAGCGGTCAAAAGTGGGACCACACGGTTTGGTACAGTGCCTGTGAATCCCAACGCTGCAGATGAGTCCGGTGTCACCTTAATTGGCGTGGACATTGGTATCAATGGGTCCAAAGTCGACGAACTTGAGAAGGTTGGTAAGTCAGCCTTCGAACGAGGAGGCTGGACCCTTCTTATGCCTCTAGTAGATGAGGTACAAACTAAGATCCTCCAACGGATTGTTACTCTGGCAGAGGAAATGGGGCTCATCACAAATCAAACTTCACTAGGCCTTACAGGACGTGCGATTACAACTGGAAAGAAGCCTTCACTCATCATGGAGTCCCTTCATTTATCCTCAGATGCCCTCTGGACTGACCGCCATCAACTCCTCTTTGTTGAGGATGGTCTTGCAATGGGTGCAGCCGTGGCAGCACGCTGCATGAATTCAATGGGAACCCGTCACAATCCAATGGGCGGGAGAAAGGGAGACAGGTGCATAATGGGTGCTCGAATAGAGAAGCAGCGAGGCACGCACGACTTGTAAGCGAATCCCTTTGGATTCCTCTTGGAGAGGTTTTATTTCGCGAAGCTAACACCCCATATGTGAGGTAAGACAAGTGCTCGTAGTTCCCATAAAGACCAAACTCATCACAGAGAGTGATAACCTTCTTGATGTCCTCATTGAGGGACTCGAAAAAACGGGGTTCACTCTTCAAGATAGTGACATCCTAGGTATAGCAGAGACCCCACTTGGAACCACCGAAGGTCGTGTTGTCAGACTCGCTGATGTTGAGGTCTCATCGGAAGCTCAGGAGCTTGCTGACAAATACGGCTTGATTCCTGAGGTGGCTGAGTTAGTGGTGGAGGAGGCTGATGAAATTCTGGGTGGGATCCCTCATGTTCTACTGACCATCAAGGAAAACACTCTGATGGCCAATGCTGGCGTTGACAAGTCAAACATTCCTTCAGGATATGCCTCACTTCTCCCAGTCAACTCACAGAAAAGCGCGGAACGACTGAGGTGTGAGGTCAAAGAGCGGTTTGGAATCAGCATTGGTGTTATTGTCATAGACAGTCGAACCCAACCACTGAGGTTGGGAAACATAGGAATGGCATTGGCTGTTGCGGGCTTTCGACCAGTCGCAGATGACCGCGGCCGAAAGGACCTATTCGGTAATGAGATGAGAATCACGCGGCGGGCTATCGCGGACAATCTTGCCTCAGCATGTACTGCGGTAATGGGCGAATCAGATGAATCCGTTCCAGTCGCGATGATTAGGGATGCACCTGTGGAGTTTGTCGATGAATCCTTCAACTCCTCAGAGATGTGGATTTCACCAACCGAATGCATGTATATGGCCATCTTTGACCAGTGGCGAAGTGACAAGAATACGTAATGTACACACTCACGCTCGAAGATGTCTGTGCTGAAAACGTTATTTAAGCCACAATCGAAACTAACATGCTGTTCCCATTCAATAGTACACAAGAAAGAAAGAAAAGGGCTGTTCAATCTACCGAAGTGGACTTGCAGACGGCCAGTTGGAGACGACGACTTGACCAAGAAGACCATTCTCATCGATGTAGCATCCGCAGGTGCATCAGGTGATATGTTCCTGTCCGCACTGATTGATTTGATGAGTGATGATGATGCATTAGTTCCACTAGCTGCAAGCCTTCTAATTTTCGACCCGACGATACGCGTGAAAGTGCTACCAAGAGAGTCGGGCGATCAAAAGGGTCGGCAGCTAGAGGTTACCGTTGATGAATCAGTTCGCTTCACTCCAAAGTCGCTTCGTGAGATGCTTGGAGCCGTATGCGAAGAAGTTGAAACATCAAAGGCTGCTCGCACCCTTGCAAATAACATACTGGAAACGCTATTCAAGGCGGAATCGAGAGCTCACGAAACCCCAATCGATGACCTGCATCTGCACGAGTTGGGAACTGTTGACACAATCTTGGATATCGCAGGGACAGTCTACCTTCTTGAGAAGGCTGGATACTTGAAGGACACGAGATTTCTGTCCACAAAAGTCGCTATTGGCAGCGGAACTGTAAATACCGAACACGGTGAGATGGAAATTCCAGTGCCCGCAGTTGCAGAGATAATCGTTGAGCATGATTTGCCTTTCATTGCCGGTGCTGTGGAAGCAGAAACGCTCACTCCAACAGGTGCGGCAATATTGGTCCATCTCGCAGAGGAGTATGTCGAATCTACTGATGGCTTCAACATTGAGGAGCAAGGTACAGGATTCGGTACGCGGGACTTTGGTGATACTCCCAATATGCTGAGGATACTTGTGGGTGAACCAGCTAGTCCTCCAAAGAAAGAGAAGCCAGCAAAGCCACCCAAAGAAAAGAAAGCAAAGAAGTCGGAAAAGCCGGCTGAAAAAACGCCAGTAAAGAGTCCAACAAAGGAGGAATCTGAAGTGCTCGAAGGTCTGAGTACAGATGAGGTTGTTGTAATCGAAACCAATGTTGATGATGTTGATGGAGAGATAATGGGTGAGCTATTCGATACTCTACTTGAGGGTGGGCTTGCACATGACGTTGTGTTGATTCCTGCTTACGGTAAGAAGAATCGTCCATGCTATATTGTCAAGATCATTGCTCCATTTGACAGCCTCACGAGAATCGCTGAGATTCTGATAACACACCTAGGGACTCTTGGGATACGCTATCAAACATGGTCTAGACTGAAAGCTGCTCGTGAAATCGTTGTTACTAAGTTCGAGGTTGACGATCAAGAGTTCATGGTGCGCGTGAAAGTTTCTCGTGCAATTGATGGTAGCATAGTTGCAATCAAACCGGAAGCTGATGATATCATCAAGATTTCACGAGCAACTGGCATTCCTATCCGCGAACTCAAACCAAGGATTGTCTTTCAGGCACATGCTGTCACCGAGTAGCCTATGACTGTTCTCGTCAGGCGCTCCGTCCCATGGTTGGTGTGATTTCCTTCAGGAGTTCGAGTTCCTTTTGACTCAGGTATTGTACAGGTATGAGATTCTCGAACGCTCTCTCACACAGGCGTGCATAGGCCTTTGCATCATATCTCATTGTTGTATCAACAAGTTCTATCGCCTTGACCCTTCGCACAGGACTTGGGGAGTCCGCACTAGTGAGAATATACCGCACCTTCTGCCCGGCATGAAGATCTCGACCTGACTTGACAAGCTGTTGTGCCACTATCGCTGCACGTGATGTTGCACGATAATCATCTGGGTCACGGGTTAGTCTAGTGTGTAATATGAGGTCTCTAAAGTCCACATCGTCCTGCCACAACTTCTCAATGTACCTCTGACAGGTTGCATATGCCTCGGGTATCCTCTGCAAAAACCCTGCCTTGTCCGTAGCCTGTGCGAGAATTCTAATCATGGCCTTCTGACAATCACCAACATAGAGACATGTGTCACGTCTTCTCATTTCGATACCACGTGTCTTGATTGCACCATTACGAAAGACTCCGTAGTAGCGGTTCAGTGGTGCAATGGTGGGGTGCAGTCGTGATGACGGAATCACCAGCCATCTGTATACTCCTTTCAGTGACATCTTAATATCAACTGCATCGGTAACTCGCCTACAGAACTCCTCTAGCTGCAGGTAGTCCATCTTGTCGTCGGACTTGAGCCATACAGAGTCAACTATACCATGGACCATTTCAAGTCCCATGGACTCTGCAATGTCCTGTGTTCTGAGCAAAATCTCTCTTGCAAAGGCTGTGACCGCCGTGTGTGCCTCAACCCTGCCGAATCGTGCATTCTTGAAACCGAGATACCCAAAGCAGGAGACCAGTACTCCCTTCAGGGTGTTTTGTTTGAGTTCGTACTTCTTGACATCCTTTCCCTGTTCTATCAGTTCCTTGAACGCATTGCGTTTTCTGACTATAAGATCAAGTGACTCTGCAACAAGTCCTTTCTTGTGACCACAGAGTTTGAAATTAAGCTCAGGAATAGCAATACAGTACCGGTGATTATGGGGACACTCTCTGCGCATGCAGATGGTTTCGGGACTGATGTTACGTGTCACCATGAGGGTTGGATACATAGAGGCGAAGTCACATTCTGCAACGTTCTCATAGATGTCTGGTCTTGGTTGGAAGATTAATCCGCCCCTGTCAATAGTAGCGAGATCATTTACGGACTTGAGGAACTCCGGATTGCGCTTGATGGGTGGTATCAGGATGCCCATCCTATATGCGTTATAGTACTGTACAGCGGCATTCACAGTACCTATTGACATTCGTGCAACTCTCTGAGGCTGTGAAAGAGCAAGCCTACACCCTTCGATTATGCCCTCCATTCCCGATGGTGAATAATAGAGGCTCTCCCCTCTATCAACGTGAATCCTCCCATTGAACATGACCTGGCTACCTGGTCTGTAGACAATCTGGTTGTACTGCCAGAATGAGGTGGGTTTCTTGTGAGACACACGCAGGGGCTTGCCATCTCGTGAGAATACAAGCTCGAGTCCATTCACCTTTGCCCTGATTGCGAGGTATCTAAACAGGTTCTCATCCCCGCCTCTAGTCACTATCAGATCGGGGTCGATTCTGTTGATGGTGTCCTGGAATCTAGTCAGTATCTCATACTCATTAGACTCCTCAATGTGTATCACTCTACTTCGATGGTGAATCTCGATGTGATGAATTGGGTCCTCCATTCCCGGTACAATTCTCTCTGTATCCACAAAGACTTCAATCTTAATCTTTTCCAAGTCCGGGACCTCATACTCCACATCCTCGCGACTGTCAATGCACTTAATCTCGGTTATCTCATCACCTTTGGTCTTGAACTCAACCCGTCCAAACGGGAAGATGTCCTGAGTTATGAAGAACTGCTGAACAGGGTCGATGTCTGCATGAAAGACAGTGGCTCCCGGGAGATTGCCCATGTCTCTTGCTACCTCCCCGTGTGCGTCTGGTGTCGTGAAGACCTGCAACACCCGTTTCTTCTCCTCATCGTAGATGCTGACGAATCTCCGAACGACTGTTGCCATTACCACACTCGGGTGTTTGCGTACTGCCCTAAGCAGATCACTGTCTGACCAGTCCGTCCGGTCTAGTAGGTCGGTCCAGATAAACACCGAGGGATGGAACTGGCGATACATGTAGCCTCTGGTCTTTCCGTCGACCTTTATCCAGAGTGTGAGTGCCTGCCTTGAATGATTCACGCTGGCATCAAGGAGCCAGCCAATCTTGCTCATTAGGATGGGTTCTCCTCAATCGCGTTCTCAAGCCTTGCAATGGTCTCCCTTAGTGACTCGATCTCACTGAGCATCTCCATTAACGAGGAGATGAATACAACTTCAGTGACTCTCGGAGTGACCATCATGGTGCCTGCGTCTGCATACTTGCGAGCGTAGTCGAAGATCTGGTCTAGGCGTACTCGTCGGGCGGGTCGTAATGTACGTCTGAAGTTCTTCCAACGCGCTTCTTCAGAGTCGACGGCATTTCGAAATGTTCTTGCGGTTCGTCCCATTGTCTACTGCCTCTTCTACGATCTATCACATTATGCAGAGGTGTCTTACCGGGTGCATTACTACTAGACCCAGACAATTCTGGTCTTTACCTATACTCACTGTCCGTCTGGACGAACAACACACTGGCAGAGTGATTGCCGAAAGTAAATACTAACCATAACCCGTAGAAACTGCTCGACCATGGTTTGCATGTCGCAACTGCCCTGTAGAATGGACACGGAAGTTTCTTATGATACATTCCCTCTCTTTTTCACCTGACTAGGGGCCTAAGGTTAGAACACAGGAATTGTCATATACCCCCTATTCTTCCGCCATAGTCCGGTGATCCGAAATGGTACAAGCACTCTTCAAAGTAGTCCTAATGGGAGAGGGATCGGTTGGTAAAACAAGTCTCCGACGAACCTACATGGGTGAGGGTTTCAGGTCTCAGTATCACCTCACCATCGGTGCTGATTTCGCGGTTAAGAAAATGAAACTTGCTGGCGACCACGACGTGAGCGTTCAAATCTGGGATCTCGCAGGACAGAAACACTTCGAGAGTGTCAGGACTACATTCTACAAAGGGGCACAGGGCGCTCTTTGTGTCTATTCGGTTGTCGAACGCGGTTCTTTTGATGCCGTCATGACCTGGGTCAACGAATGTTGGACTAACGCGGCCAAGAAGATCCCCATTGTTCTCATCGCCAATAAGATTGACCTGCGTGAGCAGTTCGAGGACAACCCCGTGATGGCGCAGACCATTGTGACCAGTGAAGAAGGGAAAGCGCTTGCTGAGAAAATCGCATCACAAGGTGTAATCACAAGTTTCCTCGAGACCTCAGCAAAGACCGGTCACAACGTAGAGGCCGCATTTCTTGAGCTGGCAATTAAAATACTCGAGTCTGGCGGACTCATCTAGCTCCAAACAGCCGCTTGTGCGTGCGAGTAAAGACTTTTAGTGCATTTCCCGGTCGACTAGTTATCTGGAGTCGCCTGGTGGACGTCATGACTGAGAAGGAACAGACTATCTTCTTGAAACCTACAACCATGAAACCAGCAGCGGAACATGGCTCGGAGGTCACCCGTCGTTTTGCCATAAACAAGGCGGGACGCATGCTTGCGGCTGCAATGCAGGACCGGAGCCTTCGTCTCTATGATGCTCGTAACTGTGACGAGATTCAGCGGATGGAAGATGCGTTCCTTTGCACATCTCTTGCTTTCAGCCCCCGTGGTGATGTTTTGGCATCGGGGAATGTGGGCCGAGCTGTGAACCTTTGGGATATTCGTACAGGAGAGTGCATCGCAACTCTAGATGGGCATACCTATCCAGTACTGGCTTTGGCTTTCTCCCCAGATGGCAACCAGCTTGTATCTTGTAGTGGTGACACCACCATGAAGACTTGGGATATTGATAGTCGAACGGAGATATTCACACTCACGGGTCATTCTTTGTACGTAGTGACCTGCGACTGGGATCCAAACGACAATCGCATCGTTTCTGGTTCAGTGGACTCGTCAATTCGAGAGTGGGATCCCAACACTGGCAGGCTCATCAAAGAACATTCAGACCATCGTACCGCCGTTCATACAGTGAGGTTCTCACCTGATGGTGAGAGATTCGCTTCAGGGTCTTCCGACATGAGCATAATCCTCTGGGATCCGCAGGGAACCCCGATGAAGCCAATCGAAACATTGCATGGTCATCAGGGTGAGGTTCGTGCATTGGCATTCAGCCCCGATGGCAGATACATTACCTCGGGTTCTAGTGACAAGACGCTCTTTGTCTGGTTAACGGAAGGATATACCATTGAGGGCGAAAGTGCTACAATGGGTGAGGTGGATGGAATCGAATGGTACCCCGATAGCAGTGGATTCGTTAGCGCTGACGGAACTGGCGCAATCATCCGCTGGGAAGTGACTAGTCTGTCTGACATGCTCACACCACTTGAGGATTTGTTGAAGGAGATTGAGGCTGACACTGATCAATCGCGCAGAAACGAGCTGAGTCAGAAGTTCGAAGAGATTCTATCTCGATATGATGAAGAAACACTCAGAGACAAGAGAGTGTTCTACCTGCAGTGGCAGTGCAAGAAGGGTCTAGGTCTACTAAAAGGGAAACCTCGGGAAAAATAGGAACTTAGGACTTTGCCTTTGACCTGTCAATCATAGTCCGACAGAGCGCAACATATGCCTCTTCAACATTTTGCCCTGTAAGAGCGCTTGATTCTACGTAGAAGTATCCATGTTCTTCTGCGTATTGCTGACCCTCTTCAATCGACACAACCCTGCTGTCCACCAAATCTACTTTGTTTGCCACAATGACGACTGGTACAGGCTGTCCTATCGAGTCAAATGCCTCATCACGCCAGCGGTCGAGGTTTATGAACGTCCTACGTCGTGTGACATCGAAGAGCAAGAGACCTCCCCTCGAGCCCCTATAGAACGACTGTCTCACAATCTCGAATCTCGGCTGTCCTGCAAGATCCCATACTTGTATGGTCACGTTTGAATCTCGGTCGGCGACCTGCAGTCGTTTGACAGCGAAGTCTGAACCAATGGTCCGCTTATAGTCTGAGTCAAAGTGGTCCTCGGTAAAGCGAACTGTTAATGCAGTTTTGCCTACGGCACCGTCTCCTAACATGACTATTTTGAAACGGTACTCCAAAGACATTCTCTCACTTCACTTCTGCGGTGTAAAGACGTGCTCATTCCCCCTAAAAAACGGTTTCCTGCATGGAGTCGATTCCCATACTACCTGAAATGAATCGGTATGGTGACACTGGACAGGAGACGGACGGAACACAGGAGTTTCTTACAGCTAGGGTTTGCGCTCAAAATGCAAAATACTGGTTATTTCAACGCATTTCATTAATAAGGGTGCAAGTGAATCGAAGGCTGAACAGCTGGGCTGGAGCGATTGCACATGGCGAGACCCGACTATCGCGCACTTGCTAGAATCCTTGAGGAGATGAACAAGGAGGGCGGATTCTATGCATCCATTCTGGCTAGGGCTGATGGTCTGACAATTGCCACTGCTACTTCTCCCACCACGAATTCCGATGTAGTGGCGGCAATGGCCGGCTATATGACAGACACGGCAGAAAGAATGCGCTCTGAGTTGGAGTTGGGAGAGCTCCGAGACATCAGCGTGAGATGTTCTAAAGGAAAGGCTGCCTTCAGAAAGATCGCGTCCAGTGATGACAAGCCCCTGATTCTTGCAGCTATCATGCCAAGGAATGTAAGATATCATTCAAGGTCAATAGGCAAGGCCGCAACCCTGATACGGAAGGTTCTGCGCATCAAGTGATAGGTTTTTTTTCTGGACCTGTTCTGTCAAAAGATTCAAGAGCGGGCCAATTCTTAACTCTCTTACTTCACTGGTCTAGGAGTGCAACTGATTGGCACAGAAGGCAGACACCGAAGGAGTATCCAAAGAGGAGATGGAAGATACTCGCATAGAGATTTTCTTCTTCAAATCCGATACATGTGCCTTCTGTCCACGTGCAGAACAGGTACTCCTCGATGCCATAAAGGACTTCGAGCCTGACGTGTTCAAGCTTACCATAATCAACGTGAGCGAGAACCCCGAGAAAGCAGAGGAATACGGGATACTGGCGCTCCCTACCATCATGATAGGTGGGGTTTCAATGACCGGAATCCCAGAACCCGGGAGCCTTCTCAAGATGATTCTCGGTGCTACGCTCACACCAAAACGAGGTAATGTAGAATGACTGAATTCACGATTGAAAGAGTGCGTACAGGGATTCCAGGACTGGATGAACTGGTAGAGGGCGGTTTCCCCAGGGGTGATACGATTCTTATCGCTGGTAAGGCAGGTACTGGAAAAAGCATTCTTGCTACACAATTTCTGTACAACGGTGCCACCCTCTACGGAGAACCTGGAGTTCTTGTTACTCTCGAAGAGCCGCCGCGAATGATTAGACGCAACATGAAACAGTTCGGGTTTGACCTTTCACGGCTTGAAGCAGAAGACATGCTCGCCATAGTTGACCTATCTCCCTCAAAGG
>JAUVHR010000215.1 GCA_030593165.1 Candidatus Thorarchaeota archaeon | reverse complement strand
CCTGAATCAGCACCCTAGTGAGAATCAAACCCTCCGTTGCCGGAGATATCTCACCGTAATCTAGTGCCTCGTGGACCTTTTTATTCACCTAGAAATCAGCGAAGTGACTAACAACCTGTTGCAAAGGAGAGAAACTCTCTGATTTTCGTCGCGTGGTCCCCAAGAATAACAATGTGATGGTTCGCTAAAGACCTCTCAAGAAAGTAATCCACAGGCTCCTCAAGTTTCACACGAATCTGAGTTCTGCAAGCACTATCGTTTGAAAGGTTCTCAACAATCCTTCCTCGGGCAATCCAAGAATCAGTCAAGTCATCTCCCCATATCTTAGCGAGAGTCACTTCCTTTTTCGGGAGGGTTCCGCGAACGGCCACACTCGCACCTGTTTCAAAGTGAGATGTGATGTCGTACTTCTCAATCATCGAAACCGGTATTGTGCAGTGAGCGAGAATGACAGTGTTCTCGTCCAAGTCAACATCTGCGACATTGGCCATGAATGTGCTCTGTCCTGTGATCTGCTTGAGAAGCATCATTGTGAACGTGGCAGGGATGTCACCCTCACACCCAGCAATCTTTCCATCGAGATCATTGAGGAACGAGAGCGATTGACAGCCTGTAATGCCGGTCTCCTCGAAGAGCTTGAAACACTTCACAGTCACCGCATCGAGATTCTCTTCTCTTACAATTCCGATCATGCTCTGGACAACCTTCGCGGCAGAACGAAGCTCTTCATCTGATGCATCAACACTGACTGCGTGAGACTTGAATGAATTCATCAATGATACAGTTTCAGGAGTCATCTCGTCCTCGATTGCAGAAAGAAGGCGATTCAGTGGTATCTCAACTAGCTCGAACCCCCACCTGTTCTGAACTGCGTCTTTGTCTATTCCAGACGCAATCAGCCAATCCGATCTGCCCCCAAGTACGCCCAAACGACTCTCACTGAGTGTGGTCTGTATCTTTGCGAATTGGGACCATCTTTGAATCTGAGCTTTCAATCTGTCCATTGTGCCGTGTACAATTCGCGATTTTATTCCTTGTTTCTCCAAGTATGCGCGTGTTTCCATTGCGGCTGGTAGTGAGTTATTCAAACTATGACTGAGTAGTACAATCGGCTGTGGCAGTCTCGTTGCATTGAAGAACTTAGCAAACTCGCCCTCAGAGCCACCTGTTCCAATGAAGATGTACACATGTTCTCCCAGTTTCGAACAGAGGTCTGAAAAGAAATCAGCAGGTTCAGCTGACGAGAGAATCGTTGCTCCTGCTCCTTTCAATTCGCTCAACATGTGCTCCTTTGTGGAATCGGACGTGATTGAAGAGAAGAAGGGGATGATATTGACTGCCATAGACAGTTGGTTAGTTCTCGCCGGTCATATTCTTTTGGGAAGTAGCCGAATCCCGGATGAATCCATGAGCATACGTTTCCTCAGTTCCTTATCTGTTGAAGAATATCAAGCACTTCCGAATCAGGAACATCATACCACTTCTCATATGCAGCAGCCACTGCAAAGGAGAAACCAGACTCAATCCTAGGACACAGAAATCTGTCAACAACGGGAGCAACGCTAGAAACAGCACCCTCTGATGCTGTGGGAACCGCCACTGTAACGGACTTGGGATCAAACTCCTGAACAGATTTGATTGCTGCCAGCATAGTGTAACCTGAGGCGATTCCATCATCAATCAGAATCACGTCTCTGTTGGATGGGTTCATTCCTACAACGTGGCCACTGTAGGCGGACTTCCTATCGTCAATCTGTTTCTGTGTCCTTGCTTGAACTTCTTCAATCTCTTCTTGGGAAAGCTTCAAACTTGACACGAGTGGTTTGTTGAGAATGACATTACCAAGTGATGTTAAGGCCCCGAACCCAGCCTCAGGATTGAAGGGAATCTGCAGCTTGCGAACAATGAGGAGGTCCAGGTCACATTCAAGCGCTGCAACAACTGGTCCCGCCACTGCGACACCTCCATTTGGAATAGCTAGAACCAGACTGTCCTTTCCAAGACCTGCAGCAGCAATCCTCTCAATCAAGCGTTCTCCAGCCTCTCTGCGATTCCGATAGCTCCAGCTCATTCATTCACCTTCTGAACGTCAGCTCCGTTTCAGGAATACGTCATGGCTATAGCGTTTGTGGCGGAATTGCTGTCTTTCTCGTTATTGCATGCTACAACCACAACTAGGAAACTCACTACTGCAACACTGCCGAAACCAATCAGAAGCAGAGAATCCAATCCTAGCAATCTAAATCTATATGAACAGAGTTGAGTTTGTGATGGTTGGTGAATCAGAGCCATACTTCCAAGCTCTAGAAAAGTGGTTCCGTAGAACAGTTACAAGCTGGTATCGACGGGTGTAATCCAATAAACCACCGTTCCAGGATCTTCAGTCTTCATATTCGTTTGCGAACAAAGATGATCACAACTATGACTCCAACAATACCCACTGATACGACTACAAGTTCCAAAGGTATCTCAGAGGGTTCTCCTGAAGTGGAGGTTGTTGTTGTACTTGTAGAATCTGTAATAGCTGGTTCTGTTCCTCCAGAAGCCCAATTATTGGCCCCATAGGAATAGGTCCAAGTATCTCCAACTTGACCTGCTTCCATTAACCATCCACCAAATAGTACAGTTAAGTTGGAGCTTGAATCGAATGCTAACGCTGTGTTTATCCTACCAGACGGATGATCAACTGGGTTAGCATTCGTCCAGGTTCGCGATTGAGCATCATATATCCATGTTCTATCCCAAAGTGTATCTCCGACCTGTCCTCCAAAGAGAATACACTTCTGATCTACAGAATCATAGGTCATGGATGGCCACTTTAGAGCATCTGGGTTACCGATAGTTGTAACCTCATTCCAAGTGTTGGTTGCCACATCAAATGTCCAAGTATCGTCCTGATGTCCCTCATATGCCGTATTACCTGAAGTGAGGACTATCTGATTGATACTCTCATCATAGACCATCACATGCCCATAGCGAGCAAGTGGAGTAGTAGAAGGAGCGAGATTCGTCCATTCGCGAGTTACGCAGTCAAATTTCCATGTATCGTCAGTAACATATCCATCACTACCGAATCCACCAAATAGGATTACAGCATTCTCCTGCGGGTCATATGCCATCCCATGAGAATGGTGAATCCCAGGATTTGATGTTGTTACGACTTGAGACCAAGTCTGAGTAGCACAATCAAATGACCAGGTATCAGTTGCCTGACCTCCTCCATACATGATGATCTCTTTTGTTTGATTACAATAGGTCATTGCTAGATTGTTTCTTGAAGGAGGCGAAGGGGTTGCAGTATGGCGAGTCCATGTATTTGTTGGCGTATCATAGAACCATGTGTCGCCAAGAGCGTGCAGTCCACCATCCATGGTCATCCCTCCAAATAGCACACTTACGTCATTATGCGGGTCATAGACCATTGCATGACCACCTCTTCCCTCAGGAGAAACTGCATCTTGAAGTAGTGCATCCCCATGTGATACTGAGAACACTGGAATAAATAGCACAGTAACTAAGGCCGCTACGACCATAAAGCGATGCTTCACTTGACCACCCTTCTATCAAAATCACTGTAGATGCATAGTCCGGAATTGCATTATAGTGATATGGAACTACGCAACGTTGCAGGGTGTGCAAACAGCTCTGATTTTATGTTTCAACCACTACAGCTACGATAACTACTACAACCACAACTGCGAGACCGCCACTGCAACACTACCGATTCAACCAGAAGCATAGAATCCAATCCGGGCAATCTAAATCTATATAGACACAGTGTTGGACTTGTGATGGTTGGTGTAATCTTACTTCGTACGATACATGTTTGTAATTCTCTCAACTGTAAGACGAGTCATGAGTCGTCTTGAATCTTCAATTATATTTTCCATAACATACCAGTCTTTGTGATTACCCAGAAATGGTTTTATCCATAGTTCTTGCTGTGAAGAATAATGTATCACTAGAGTCCGTAATCTATGTGCAATCTTCTCGGTTCCAAAATATGAATAGATATACCATTCAACAGATGATAGATTTTCTATGGCTACTCCATTCTTTTTCTTCTCGATCAGGGCTACTTTCTCCAGTAAACTAAAAGCTATTGTGTCCTTAGTTCCGATTCGTTTTCCATCCTTTGTGTAGACATCATAGCTTAAGTTCTGAATGTGTCTATACGGCGAATCGAATCCCATACTAGCGTACCAATCAATTCTTTCTATTGTTTCAAAATCAATCTGTGTCGCTTCTCCATCCATGTCTTCTATCTCACACTGTCTGAAATTGTATAGGTCAATCTTGGATTCCTTCGCAGTATCAACAGCTCCACTCTGGAAACCTGAGTAGGAAACCATTATGCCTTTGTCTATCTTGCAATTCTGGAGCTTTGTGGAAAAGGCTTCAACCGCTTTGATACCGACAGTTCGTTTTAGCTTTTTACATTCAATGCCAATCTTAACCTTTGTCAGAGTAAAAGGGATCCAATCTACCCGATATCCATCAAACTGACGTTTTCGAGTCTTTCCACCATATGAACAATCAAGCCTGACATTATGCGTTGCTCTTAGTAGATGCATAATGACTTGTTCAAATATAATGGGGTTGTCAATCATTTCGTTTCATACCATCTTCGGTGGTGGACCAGTCAACAGAGTTCGTGGTAGGAGGGGGGAGTTTTGTAATGAGGGCATGTTACGAAAACAAACTAACCCCATCAACACAGTCCACCATAGTTCCATACGTTGAGGTTTCTAATAAAAGGCACGCAGAACTTGGGAGGGCGCGACACCGTGCATTTTACGGGAAGTCGTATGATATCTTTCCAGTGGCAGAAAAATGGGCAGACTTTCCACGTGAAGACTCAGTACATAACTTGAGATCCTGATTGACACGGAGGACGTCATAATCATAGTAACACTTGATTCGATGAGTTAATATGAAGTCACATTGCTCAAATCCTTGGTAGGCGGACATTCATGGCATTGCAGGCAATCGCACCTCCAGGAAGAGCTGAGAACCTCATCTATACAATACTCCCATTCTCTATTGGACTCTGGCTTTTGAGGTCTGTAACAGACCCAGTATACATTGGTGAGGCATTGGCATTGCTAGGGGTGATCACTTCGTTGGGGGGCATTGTTCTCTATGAATTCGGATTCGAGGAGCATCTTCTCAATGGATTACTGAAGCGGTTGATGATGAGAACCTGGAACACTGCGCAGAATCTGTATGGCACATTTCTCATTTGGAACCTACTTGTCAAGACCTGGCTCACAAATCTGGACGAGCTTCCACAACTTGAGGAGAGCAGTGCTGGACGGTTCAAACAGCTTCTATTCAAGCTAAGAAGGAATGCGCAGCTACCTGAGGAAATGCGTTCTCCATATTTGACAGACCAAGTAACACAGATTGTGCAGAAGACTATTACTAGTAATCCCATAAAACGTCGTGTATGGAGAATTCGTGGATTCTTCTATTTGGTCATTTCATTTCCTCTTCTATGGATGGTAGGAGTCGAGACCCTAGGAAAAGTGCCTGAAACAGTATTCCCCGGTTGGCTCGCACCGTACGTTGGAATCTTCCTCCAATCGTTGAATCTCCAGACCTTCGCTTTAGTTGGGATTATGGGACTTATGGCGGGCATCAACTATTTCAGACACAAGGATTTGGCCGAGCATACCGGATATCTCACAGAACTCAACTACCTTCAGATACTAATCGCTTTGGACTACGTTAAGCATCCTCAGAGCTACATTGACACGGGAGATAAGATCAGCATTAAGAGGGAGCTGGAATTGCTGAACGAGCTACTTGTCCGTGGATACTGGTCGATGTTTGTCCCTAGATGGTCGAGGGTAAAAAGCGCCTTGGAGATCGAAATCATAGAGCAATTTGAGCGGGATTCAGCCTATACGTTGAGAGAGCTTTGGGGCAGGTTCATCTGGTCACACATGAAGAAGTTTCGGATTGAATCCAGCAGAAGGCCATTGGGATGGTTCATCCACTTTGCTTATGCCAGCAGGTCCAGGCTTT
>JAUVHR010000182.1 GCA_030593165.1 Candidatus Thorarchaeota archaeon | reverse complement strand
GCTTCATCATCTACCGCTATCAAGAATATCACATTGTTCCTTGACATCAGCATGAAATGAAGATGCTCAAACCTAATCTGTGAAACCTTCTCGCCCAGAGTGGACTGACTGAAGCTGTAGATAGCACTGATGAAGCTGCTGAGCAGAGGCGGACTGGCTGCCAACGAGTGGCATTCGCCAAAGTTCAGGGCAAGAAGATTGCGACCGTCGCGGTCAAGCACAATCAGGTTTCGAATCATCGGTTTGATTATGGCTGCTTTGGAATGGGTTAAGCCTTTGCAAATGACCACAGCTTCTTCGGTAGTTCACTGTCTTCCAACACTACTACTAAACTCAGATGAACATACCAGCACGATGTGGGTACTTCCGTCTGAACGTCTCCATGGCATCCCTTTCAAGTGACTTCTGAAGCTTCAGGGTTTCAACGCTTAGTGATTTGAAATCGGGTGTTGTGAGAACCGGACCACTGAGAAAAAGATCCGCTCCAGTATCTCTGATTTCGTCGTGTACCAATGGATTCCTTTGAATGATGGATTGTAACTTCGGGCGCACATCAATCTGGCTCGTGAGTGATTGGACAATCTCTTGAATATCGGCATCTGTTATTGCCCTAAGACCGAACTCGGGGGACTCTGTGATTCTCTCAATCTCTTTTGAAGACCTAGGCACTTCAGTACCTACACCCGTGAATTCTCTAGGATTTACTTGGACGAGTCTAAGCTGAAAGGCGGAGTCTGGACCGATGATGAGCATATCGCCTCTGGGAGTTCTGAGAAGATGCCACCCTCTTGGTTGCTCCAAATACTGCCTTTGAATTCGAGGGACTAACTCATCCACGGGTTCAGATTGTGTCACTATTAATCATGCATTTCAGTGAGAATGTTCAGATAATGGTATTGTTTACGCGATGATGAGCTAAATTAGACTCCGGATATTGAAACTCTTGGATTTCGCATTGCCCGAACTAGGGACGAATTGCATGTGGGTCCCATGCGGATTGATCAGAATCAATGGCGCCTCTTATGGTAACACCATCACTCTGGATGGACGCAATGATATCAGAAAGCACTTCGTCCGCGTCTCTTGAATCTGGTGGCAAATCATAGTAATTGAGTACGTACTTGAAGGTCATAGGAATCTTATTCATCATGACCCCCACCGCATATAGTGTAACTCTCCTTAGACGTTTCATATCATCCAAGAAGGGACTTCTCAAGTATTCGGGGTTGTATGTGAGGACAGTTGCGCCCCTAGCCATATCGCAGAATTCCTCGTAGCTCTCCAGAACTACTGGAGGAAGAATCACAGTTCGTTCAACTTCGGTCATTCTCACCATCTCGCGTTTTCAGGCCCCTCACCCCTCCATTTCCTATGGAGGAACTCGAAGGTCCTGTTCATTTCTGAGGCCTCCCGGCTCAGGTATGCACATTGTTATTAAATTATATATAAATGTTTCTAATTTTTTATTTATTTCGCGCCACGTCTAATATATTGCCTGTCGAACACTTGGAACACGTGTTCCAATGAACGGAATCTCTGAAAAAACAAGAGAGGAGCAAAATGAGGTTAGAGAGTCTTGCAGACGCGACGAATCTTCTCCATCTGGTCATATTTGACATAAGCGAAGTACTCGTATAGACGACTGATCACCTCAGACCGTGCACGAGCTGCAATGGACAAGAAGAAGGTGTAGGCTTTCATCTCCTGTTCGAGGGCCTTGTTACAGATGAATATTCGAGGGTCTGAGTCGTTTCTTGAGGGATCAAAGGGAGTAGCATCAGGTGTGAGTAACTCGACTTCACCAATCTCATCAATGGCTTCTACAATCCCGGTGTAGAGCATACCCTGAATCTTTTCGATTAGTATGCTCTCTGTTTCAACCAGCACCATTAGCAAAGCCTTGACCTCCGGAACGTATACACCAGCGGCGGCTTCTTGATAGTACTTATGATGCTTCTTTAGAGTTGCAAGGGCCAGCTTGAGCATAGTGTTGATCGGGTTCTTCGTTTCACTCATCTAAACGCGAAACTGGTGTGTTCAATCTATGATATAAGAGAGCTTACGAGGCGATTGAACAGTCATTCTTGATACTTGGAAGGGTCGGCCAGATAGCCTGCGACCAGTGAATACTCGTCTTCGTCCATGATATCCCTTATCAAAGGTAGGCCCTCATCTACAAACTTAATCAAGGAGTGAAGAACCAGACCGGACTTCTTTGCTCGTTCTGCGGCACCCTGTTGTCTATCGAGAATTACTGCGATATCGTCGCACCTCACATTCTTGACACCACGTCGCTTGACCTCATCAAGAACCTGCCTTCTTGCTACTAATTTGCTTTCCATGCCGGTCACAAGATCGTCAACAATGCAGAGTGTATCTCCATCTTCGATAACTCCCTCTAGGAGCGAGTGCTGACCGTATTCTGCAATGGCTCGTTCGAGATCCGCCTCAGATCGTACCCCAGCCAATTTCCGAGTATGACAGGCAGGAAGACCGGATGTAATTGAGATGACTGTAGCGATGGGCACCCCTGCAAAAGCAACACCCACAATCTTGTTGACATGGGTTGCTTCCTCTGCAAGCATGGTGGTCATAGCATGTCCAACCTTTCTGAGTGTGCCCGGATAGGAACTGAGAAGGCGAAGCTGGATGTAGAAGGGGCTCCAGAGTCCTGAATGGAGCATCCAACCCTCCGGTTTGTCGCGCTTCGAGGTAAGTAGCATACGATTCAGATAAATCTCTCTCATTATATCGGACTTCAGGCTATCAACGGTGGAACTTGAATCCTTCATGATATCAGCCATGCAAAGAGTGAACTCACTGTTTCTTAACTTTGCCTCATTATCGTGGCACATTAAAGAGAAGGAACCTTATACATTACTGAATTGAGTTGGATTTCAACGAGACTGTTTGGTGGTTAATGGAACACAGCGGACCTATTGTCCAGTATAGGACTATGACGGAGCTACTCATGGAAGATGATGTCGGTCATGTTGGCCAAGCTCTGGATAGGTTGCACTCGGACCCATCCGTAAAGACTTGGCTCTCTAGACTCACGCCACGATTCACTCTGAGAGCGCTTCATGGCAGCTATCCGAATGCCTTCGAGAACATCATGGGCAAACTCGTGCAGCTCGGACTTCGAGCGGGACTACAGCCATTTGACAGCAAGACTATTCCATTCAGAGCATGGCTCACAGACAATCTACACGTAGAGATCGATCATCCATTAGACCACTTCCTTCGTACCGTTGTGACATCATTTCTGTCGTATGCCGGCTATGGAGAAACCCGATCCGTGAAAACGGGTATATTGGAAAGGCTTGGACTCATGGATACGACTGCCAAGGACATGGACTTCTCGACTGTTTATGTAGAACCAAGCAGTGATCTCGTTAATCCAGCCCTATACAAAGATGGCAGGTTCTGTTTCCCGTGGATACATGATATAATCGGTCTATCAAAATCCAAGAGTTTGATGGAGGATTCCGAAACTAGAGCGAAGATTGAACGGGTAGTGGGGATGATTCTACGGCCGGAGTACCAGAAACTAAGACGTGGTTACGGTTCAATGCAGTACGCAGGCCGAACTTACAAGATAGGCTGGAGTGTTCACTTGCCTGTTTATCAGACGCATGTAGATGATAGAGATATGGGATTCCTCCTTCTTGCAATGGAGCTGATGGCCCCCTTTAGAGTGGCACGAGAGAGTAAGTGGTTCAAACAGTCTCTGAAACTACTTGATAAGTACAGAACCGATACGATGACATATCGATTCCCCAGATCTTGGCTGCCTGAGAAGAATAGTGGATACTGGGTGAATGGCGCCTACATGGCGCTTGAGAGTAACCGTCGAAGGCCTGACGTCATCGAGTGCGAGTCGACCTTCCGCGTTCTCAAGATAATGCAATTGATGAGTTTCTGATTGGTGTCTATTCAGATTTGCCTGTGAAGATGAGGCGGAGTGCTCTGCTGCGTGGCACCAAGTATATTGCAAAGGGTAGCGATAGCAGAAGTCCGAGTATAAGTCGCACTGGCCAGAAGAGATTGAATGCAGCGCCGATGTCAGTATTAGTCCATCCAACTAGAAACAAGGCAGAAGGTACAAGATAGAAGAATATTGGATGAATCTCGTAGATAGTCTGGGAGTTCTCACCTAGGGTTAGAATCGCTCTTACAGCACGTCTTGACCGCTCTAGAAGACTTGACAATGAGAAGACCAGAATCGTCCCAACGGTTCCTGTTACCATGTAGAGCCATGCGTTGATTCCGTAGCGGTCAACTGCAAGGTCTACGAAACCATTCATTTCCGAAACAACCAGAAGGACTACTAGTGCTATGCAGAAGATAGCTATGTCGCGCACAGTTGATTCACTACGCCACGACCTGAGTCCTCTCCAACGGCGCATCTCGTTCCCGATAATGCAGAAAGTGGTCGCTAGTAGAATGCTGCTAAGATGCCATGGTACCAGTATTGGTGTGAACCAGTCACGTATCGCAATGGCGAGAACAGGAAGAAGAATGACAAGTGACAAACGCGACTCGAGAGGAGCACGGTACACCACCCGGTCAATCAATACAAAGAGAACAAGTCCAAAGTAGAGAACAGGCAAGAACCAGAGATGTGTAGATTGATTTGGGGGACCCGCACCATACAAGAACCAGAACAAGAGCTGATCGGGGGTCAGGTAGGTGTCAACATTGGAAGAGAGTGGGAGAAAGATGAGCATGATGATGATATACAGAGCGAAGTACGGAATCATGAACTGGCGGGCACGCGATGACATGAATCGCCTGAGGTTGTTCCGATGCTTCTCACCATTGTAGGTCAGTCCCGCGAGGATGAAGAAGAGGGCTATTGCGAAGCTACTGAGATGGGTTGTCACGGGGTTGATCATTGGAATCATTGAATGAACCAGGATGACAATGATGATTCCAATCCCCTTTGACATGTCAATCCAGATGAGTCGTGATTGTGTCGTGGCTTCTTCGGACAGACTGGAACCCTCCGTGCCTTTGGGTATTCACCAATTGTGCTTTTTACTTCTATGTAGCACGCTGATTGTGTGCACGCTTTGACAAACTTTTTAACACTCATACCCGCGGACTGTCTGCAAGCGCTTGTTGTCTAGGGGCTATGATGGATCCCTGCCACGGATCCGGCAACCGCATCCATTACGGATGTGGTCGGGAGCCGGGAACTGCGTTCAGTCTCGAACGTGGTCGGGAATTCGAGTCCCGGCAAGCGCACCATTTTTCCTTTCATTTTCTAGTACCTTTAATAGATTCGCGCGAAAGACAACTACAGAGCAGTGCCAAATCAGAATGGGAACTTACTCATTGAGGAGAGTAGTATGCGGGAATCTTTCGACCATTTCGAATCTGATGATGAAGAAATTGAGTTTCGAGATGATTTGGAGAATCTGCATCGCCGAGAGTTATCAAAAGAAGAAATTGAGAGACTTGTGCAGCAGTTCAACGAGCAGTATTTTTCATCTAGTAATCTTGAATTAATCGAGCATATCTATCAGAAGGCAACTAGAGTAAGTCCCCGCGTTTCATTTGTAAGAATCATAAGAACCTCTGAAAGCGATGATGAGCTAATTGAAGCTGTAGCCAATAGATTCGCTTTAACCGAAGAGTATGGTGTTCGTTCTATCTATCTTGATGGAAAGCTAATTGTTTGGATGCCGGATAAAGGCTCAAAGAATCTCCTCGCATCATATGAGGATCGCTTCTATTCTTTCAAGGAGAGGGAATTTCTCTCTAGTCTTATCGAACAGGCTGCCAAAATTCTTGAAATCAATTCTGAGAATGATACACCCAATACTGCCTTTTCGAAGATTATTCAACAACTCGTATCAGAAAGAGCTGCAAAGCTAGTAATGAATCAAGGTTCTAGAATTGATGGGACTACTCTCCACTTCCTATGTGATCTCCTTAACATCTCTCCTGAGAATCTTGAAGGTCAGATTGCAAAAATAGCTGGTTACAACAGTCGAGGAGAGATTCTTAATCCACATTTTCCAACGGGAGAAGAACTTGAAATTCTATTGGCAAGCTTAGTTGGTGTAGCTGTTAGCGATTGTCACCTCAGAGAAAAAGGGCTGACCTATTATGAGGAGAATCTGAAACGGATTGAGCAATTCAAAGTAATACTTAGCCCTTTTGGAACTTTCAGTTGGAAACCAACATATCGAGAGAACAAAGGAGTCTATGAAGTATACTTACCCAGTCCTTTTAGAAGCATACTCTTTCATCTAGGAATCCCTCCAGGTGACAGGTCAATTCTGAACTATGGTCTTCCAAAAAGTAGCTTAACGTGGTGTTTTGCTGCAAAATGTGCTCTGTTAAGAAATATGTTGTCACAGGATGGTTGCGTTTCTCCAAACGGTGAAATAAGCTGGACTCGCAGTCATGTATTTACAGCAGGCGACAAAGCAGCTAAGTATGGTTTTACTTCGAAGATATCTAACGATGCAGTTGAGTTTCTGCAAACTTCGAAGCATACTACTAAGGACTCAGGAAATAGTGACCGGCGTGTAATTACATTTGGCAACCTAAAAACCCTTCAAAACTCAGAAGATCCCTCAACTTCTGTTTCGGCAATAGAGCTTGTGAGAACTTCGGAAATTTATCGCAATTATCTAATTGATGATGAGGTGTCCATAGCGAGAAGTTTCGAATTAAGCGTTGAACTTGAACCTAGTGTGATATCATATTACAGACGAAGCGGTCGCGTATCA
>JAUVHR010000309.1 GCA_030593165.1 Candidatus Thorarchaeota archaeon | reverse complement strand
AATTCTTCGTCATTGCTGATGAGTACTTGGTTGATGTTTTCGTCAGTCTTTTGCATAACTCGATGAAATTCGATAAGAAAGATGTAGTTAGGATTAGGGTTGAAGCCGAACCAGTCCGCCACACACCTTTTCTTAGGATTCAGGTTGAGGATCACGGTCCTGGTATCAAGGACAAAGGAAGGATATTCGCTCGCTTGTCACTTAGAGAAGAAAGCATCATGGGGCTTGGGTTGGGTCTTACAATGGTCAAGAAAATCTTGGAAAACTATGGTGGACAGATTCGAGTTGAGGATACTGTGGAGGGTGACTACACACAAGGGACGAACTTTGTTATTCTGATGCGCTATAAACAGAAGAGAGGAGAGCCAGAACGCATTGATGGATGAGAGGATAAGTAATGGCAACAATAATGCTGGTTGATGATGATCAATTTCTTCATAAAGTGCTAGAACGCATCTTGACAATTGGAGGTCACAAAGTTGTTGGCCATGCCCATACTGGTGCTGAGGCTCTTGAGGAGTTTGTTCAACTTGATCCAAAGCCTGACACCATACTTATGGACCATCGTATGCCTGTAATGAATGGGACGACGGCGACCCGCGAACTTCTTCAAATGGTTTCTTCTGTCAGGATTCTCTTTATCAGCGCCGATGAAACAGTGTATGACGAAGCTGTCGATGCGGGTGCTGTAGGGTTCTTAACAAAACCAATCAGAAGTGCTGATCTGTTGTCAGCCATAAAAAAACATATGTCTTAATGGAATATGAGATATTTGCCTGCTAGTAATGCATGAACACGTGAAGGGAACAGAATTCAGAGGATTCAGGGTGAATGAAAGTGGTGGAAAGAATCCTGATTGTTGATGATGACGAGAGCATATGTAGATCTCTTGAACTCATCCTCCAGTCGGAGGGGTATGTGGCTGAGTCCGTTCACACAGCTTCCGATGCGCTGTCTCGGACGAGGAAGAAGGAATTCGAACTCATAATCCTAGACAATAAATTGCCTGACAAGAACGGCATTGACCTTCTTCCGGAGCTCAAAGAAGCACAACCCGACATTAATATCATCATTATCACAGGTTTCGCCTCAGTTCAATCCGCTTCAGAAGCGCTAGAAAACGACGCAGCGGCCTACATGGTGAAACCCGTAAATGTGGCTGAGCTTCTTCTCGTGGTAAAATCACTCATGGACAAGCACGCTCTCACTGTCGAGAAGAAGCGTACTGAACTTGAACTTCGCAAGCTTTCACGGGCAATTGAGCATAATCCAACTTCTATTGTGATGACGGATAATGATGGGACAATCGAGTATGTTAATCCAAGATTCATAAAACTTACAGGCTATTCTCCAGAAGAAGTCGTCGGAAAGAACTCCTCAATATTGCAGTCAGGTCAAACACCCGCCGCAACGTACGTACATCTCTGGGAAACACTAACATCAGGCATGGAGTGGAATGGCCTTTTCATTAACAAGAAGAAGAATGGTGATATCTACTGGGAGGAGGCTTGGATCTCACCAATTCTGGGATTGGACGGTGAAATCACCCATTTTGTGGCAGTAAAACTTGATGTCACTGAACGAATGAAAGGCGAAGCGTTGAGAAATCAATACCAACGTGAACTCGAGCTGTATTCGTCTTTGGTACGTCATGATCTGAAAAACGATGTAGCTGTCATTCTTGCAAATGTGGATGCCGCAGGAATGATATTCCCGGAAGATGAGGTTGATGGTCATGAGGTGTTGGCATCAATTGAGGCTGTTTGTAATCGTATGATCACTCTGCTAGATGCAGTTACGCGTCCAATTGATTCTGTCGAAACCGACATTGTGGCTCTGGTTAGGAGAATCGCTTCACAGACTCAGGAAGCTCTTCCTGAACTGACTATTGATGTTATCACCGATAAGGGTGCAGAAGCATTAAGGATTCAAGGAAGCCGGCTTGTACATACCGTGTTTGAGAATCTCTTCCGCAATGCTGCATTCCATGCAAGTGAAGATGCCAAGATTGAGGTTCGGATATCCCGCCAGGAAAATTCTGTAAGGATTGTTGTTTCAGATAACGGACCTGGTGTGGCCGAAGAAGTAAGAGACCGACTTTTCACAAGGGGTGTTTCTACACGTGGGAGCGGATTGGGGTTGTACCTCTCCAGAGAAATCATAAAGACTCTTGGTGGCACTATCGAACTACTAGACGCGAAATCAGGAGAAGGCGCAGTGTTCCAGATACTATTGCCAATATCATACTGAAATATTCAGCATCATTCAAGAATTCAGGAATAAGGGCTCTAGGGTAAAGACTCTTCGAATCACAACTGCGAGCGAAACCGGTTCTGAGCGGGATGGAAGAAATATGGTGAGTGCCTATATTGGAGAGATGCATTGTATGAGGCGGGTCCTCGCATTTGTTGGGGAGGGGTGGAAACCCGCTATCAACCCAGTGCTTGGAAAGATGAGCGGGAATGTAGTATGACAATGAAGATGGGATTCTTTGTTGCTGTGTTCAACAACATCACCGAGAGGAAACTGTTGCATGTGGGAAATCACCAAGATTCATGATATAGACTTCCCATTGCCGCTTTCGTATGACAATGCACACTGACTTGGTTTGTTCGGTAGATCCCCAATGATTCCATTGTATGGCGGAACTAAAGCATTTATATCAACAAAGTCCGTTTTAATAATTGTGAAGGCAGTACCTTCAAAGTGAGGCTGCCACTGTAGAGGAAATAGAGCGGGATGGCATGGGGCATAAAGGCAACATTCTGATAGTGGATGACAGTGTCAGCCTGTGCAAGACAACATCTTTTGCCACCTCACTCTCAAGATTGTTTAGTGCTTCCCTGATATTATTTCTCTGTCCTCAATGGTGATTCTTGGCCAGACATCGCAAGGGTATTGCCAACCCTCGGGTAGGAGATGCACCAGAGTGTAGAAAACGGGATCAATATCTTCATTATGGTTTTGGTTTGAGCGTTCGTAGTAGTGATTATCGTAGTTGTGGCATGCACTGATATATCCGAGTGCAGCATGATGAAGTAGAGGAACGGAGTGTGTCTGAGGTCATGTGCAGCGGCGGAGAGAGCTGCTCATCCGAGTGGTCCTCCATAGCATGGAACAACTCAACTTCTTGGAGTGTGCTGGGAGGTGAATCATTTAACAGGGCCTCCGGTCGAAATGCGATAGTATTATAATAGAGCTTCCGTATATTTTGTGAGCTGGGTTATGGAGGCAAGTGAATGATAACTAACAAGCTGAGTTGGAGGACAAAACTGCTATCTCTCTTTACACTGGTCTTAGTTGCATCGCTAATGCTTCAAGTTCTCTATGTTATTCCATACATCGAGAACCGGGAAGTGCAGAATACAAGAGTCCAGCAGGAAGATGTTGCTCACAATATTGCCAGGGAACTGGACATAAGCCTGAATAGGCTTGTGAATTCACTGGAAGTGATAGTTGAGCGCCCAGAATTGCGCAACATGGATATTGACAATCAAACCGAGGTTCTATTTCTGTATAGGAATGTATCATCAGAAATGCAGAACCTTTTTGTAATGAACGAAACAGGCTGGTTCGTTTCAGGTACTTCGGAGAATATGTCTATCTATTACACGAAAAGTTATGCAGACAAGGACTACTTCATCAGTACTTTTGAGCTCGGTGAAATTTTTTTCAGGTCGCCCCGTTCTTACTATAACAACACATTGGTTTCCATCTCTGTCAGCGTGCCTATTGAGTCGGATACAGGAACGAGGGTTGGTGTACTGTTGGGTACTATGTGGCTGAACAACCTGATACAGAGTGTTGCAAACTATCCGCTTAAGGAGGATGAACTTGCCTTCCTGGTAGGCAACAACGGCATGGTAGTTGCCCATTCCGAGATAGACTTATTCGCTCTGGAAGAGGGTCCACTGTCGCTTAACTATAGTGCTCATTATGTAGTACAACAATTCACAGTCTGGGAGACGAGTCTTACTCACGAGTATAATCACAACGGCACACTTTGCATTGGCACCAATGTTATTCTGGTGTCCAATGGCTGGGGAGTCGTTGTAGAATCCCCGAAGGACATAATCCTAGCCGAAAGCGTTAAAGTGGTCAACAACTTGTTGTTATACAATATTGTGCTCTTTGGTGCTGCATTGATTGTCACGTTTATCTTTGCACAGCAGATAACGAAACAGCAGAAACAGGCTGAAGACCAATTGGTCCGCAGTGAGCGTCTAGCAGTCCTAGGACAACTGAGTGGCGGAATAGGACATGAGTTACGTAATCCTTTAGGAGCAATCAAGAACGGAGTCTTCTTTTTGAGAATGGCATTGCAGCACCCCGATCAGGAGGTAAGTGAAACACTTGACATTCTAGAGTTGGAGGTCTCAACATCTGAGCGAATAATACAAAGCCTCCTTGATTTTGCTCGTCCAAAACCACCAACACGACAGAAAGTCCAAGTGAACGAGGTAATCACCGATTCAATGTCAAGATTTCAGGTACCTGATGGGATTGAAGTTGTTTATCAACTTGATCCTGAGTTGCCCATTATTCTCGCAGACC
>JAUVHR010000053.1 GCA_030593165.1 Candidatus Thorarchaeota archaeon | reverse complement strand
CTTCCTCCCTTGAATCGCCTCATACAGTTCTCGGGTGAGTAGAACTCGGTCTCTCATCCGACTAATCTCGCTAGGAACCGAAATAGCGTCAACCGTATCTCCACCCTCAGTCAATGTGTCAATCGATTCCTCGAAGCTTTCCATTGTCCGCAAGACACCTGCTGGTGTTCCATGGCCAATTTGAACCCAGAATGATTCTTCATCTCCATCTTTTCCAACAGCGGTGATTCTAGGTGCGGATTGCTGGCAGAACTCGATGATCTGAATGTACCCTTTGACCGTTGCGTCATCCAGTCCTCGCGCACTGAAGTCCTGTGACTCGCTTGTTCCTTGAATATTCTCCTTCACAATACCTCTGATTATTTCCAGTATCTCCATACTCGTCTTTGACCCGCCATCCACGTATGGCACACTCCACGGGAGTTTAACCTCCCTTGTTGTTGCCCACCTATTGTCTAGGCGATTGATATGTGTTCTTGTCTACTGGCACAGTCGTCGAATGGCCTATCTCTTGAAGATCTTCAGTGAATCAAGAGTGCCTTAAATCACAGCGGTGGGCATTGCCTTGGCGTTTGTTGCTTTGGCAAACTCACCCTCGCGAATTACTCTCTAGTAGATGAAGATGGTGATTATTTAAGTGACAAGGATGATAAAAGAGTCTGGTTGCATTGAATGAATTTGAGAGTTCATGGTGAGGTAGCAGCTATCGAAACTCCAAGGTGATGATACTGGGTAGCATAAGTCACACTCCTTCATCAGATTTTGCAATAGAGATTGCTGCAATTCCTGGTGGAGAAGCGATAATCAAATGTATCCAATGTGGGATTTGTACTGCAACCTGTGCGGTTGCGTCTGTTTCTGATAAATATCGACCTAGACAACTTATACAGAAGATTTTGATAGGCAAAAGGGATGAAGTCTTACAAAGTGATGACCCTTGGCTCTGTATGACTTGTCGAATGTGTGAGGATCGATGTCAAGAGGACGCGAGTCCAGCAGACATTTTTCAAGTAGTAAGACATCTTGCAGCTAAAGAAGGGCATATTCCCAAAGTATTCAGAGATGTCACAGACACCGTCCTTCGAGACGGTTGGATGCTTGAAGATGCCTATTCTGACTTTATTGAGGATGATCGAGATGACTTAGGTCTCGACACAGATCTCAATTGGAATACAATATTTGTTGAGAAGATTAAGAATAAGTACTTCAAAGGGGAGGGAGCCTGACTCTGAAAGAGTACTTTCTGTACACAGGTTGTACAACACCTGTGCGGCTTCCGTCTTTTGAATCTGCGACTATAGCAGTTCTAGAAAAATTAGGAATCAAGCTTACATATATGAGAGATGCCAACTGTTGTGGAGCTCAGTACATTGAATCGATGAGTCGTGAAGCATTCACAGCAATGTCTGGGCGTATTCTTGCATTAGCCGAAAGATTCGGGATGGATATCTGTACTCTATGTGGCGCATGTTCAGGATCACTTAAGCATGCACAGCATGCGATGGACCACGATGAAGAATTGAAGAAAGAAGTAAACTCTATTCTTGCAGAAGAAGATCTCGAATATGTCGGTGATGTAAGAGTCAAGCATCTTCTTCAGATTCTAAATGAGGACATTGGAATAGATGCAATAAGAAAGGCAGTTGTCAATCCTTATGACAATGTACCATTAGCAGCACATTATGGCTGCCACCTAACCCGTCCTTATGAGATAGCTCAGGTTGATGATCCTGAGGATCCTACCTTAATTGATAGAATTGTCGAAGCTTTGGGAGCTAAAGCTACGAACTATGTTGGCAAGACAAGGTGCTGTGGTGGACCATTATTAGCAATGGATTCAGACGCATCAACTGCAATTGGACTTGAAAAGATTACCAATATTCGAGAAGCTGGAGCTCAAGGAGTTGTTACAGTTTGTGGTTTCTGTAACATACAATTAGCTCAGGTTCAATTTGGAGGTGATCTCAAGGCAGAAGACAGGGTTCCTGTATTGACTCTCCCACAGCTAATGGGAGTGGCATTAGGAGTTGATGAGGATAAACTCGGAATACACCTCAACAAGATAGACCCAGAACAAATAGTAACAGCAATTCAGGAGGTCACTCATTGACCGTCGAAAAAGCATCAAAAAGCTCTACTACTTCAAAGAAAGGATCAACTGAAGCCCTAGTCGTAGGGGGCGGAGTTGCAGGGATGCAAGCCGCTTTGGATATTGCAGACCAAGGATTCAGAGTCTATCTACTAGAAAAGACTCCTTCCATCGGTGGAAGGATGGCTATGCTTGACAAGACATTTCCAACACTCGACTGCAGCGCTTGTATTCTAACACCAAGGTTGAGTGAGGTTGCAAGACATCCTAAAATAGAGCTTCTCTCCTACTCTGAAGTTCAGAGTGTGCGAGGTAAAGCTGGGGATTTCCATGTTCGTGTGAAGAAGAAGACAAGGTACATCGACCCTGACAAATGTTCAGGATGCGGTGATTGTGTTGCACCATGTCCTGTGGAAGTTCCCAATGAATTTGACCAAAGAATTGGTTTCAGAAAAGCTGTCTATGTACCATTTCCTCAAGCTACACCAAACACCTTTACTATTCACAAGAAAGGAGATGTAGCCTGCAAGATTGCATGTCCCGCACATGTAAATGGTCAAGGATTTCTAGCATTGATGGCTGACCAAAAACATGAGCTGGCACTTAAAATTGTTAGAGACGCAATACCATTCCCAGGAACTCTAGGTAGAGTTTGTCCAGCCATGTGTGAACGGAACTGCGAACGTGCTACTGTTGACGAAAGCATTAGCATACGCAATGCTCATCGCTGGCTAGCAGACTATGAACGCTTACATAAGGCCTACACGGCTGAACCTCCCGTCATTGATAAGACAGAGAAAGTTGCGGTCATAGGTGCTGGTCCTGCAGGTCTATCTTGCGCTGAAAGATTGGCTAAACTGGGATATCCTGTTACCGTATATGAAACAAAAGAGAAACCCGGTGGTCTCTTAAGATATGGGATTCCTGAATACAGACTTCCACGAAACATTCTAGATGAAGAGATCTCAATGATTGAAGACCTTGGAGTGAAGATTGAGCTTGGCCAGAAGATAAAGTCTGCAGATTCACTCATGAAGAAGGGTTTCAAGTCTGTCTTCATCGCTACTGGAGCACCTGTGAGTAGTAAACTAAGAATCAGAGGTGAAGAAACTGAGGGTGTACTTCACGCTCTTGAATTCCTAGACAAAGTAAACTCAGGAGAAGAAACTAGAATCGGTCGTCATGTTGCAATTATAGGTGGTGGTAACGCAGCTATTGATGCTGCACGAGTGGCAAGACGTCTTGGTGCACACGAGGTCACAATCATCTATCGACGATCACGAAAAGAGATGCCTGCCATTCATACAGAAGTTGAAGATGCTCTTGAGGAAGGAATCCAACTTCTAGAACTTGCTAATCCTGTCCAAATACTACAATCACGTGGTGAGGTTGTTGGCATCAAGTGCATTCGAATGAAACTCGGTGAACCAGATGAATCTGGACGAAGACGTCCAGTTCCAATTCCTGAGACTAAGTTTTCACTTCAACTTGACACGATAATCACAGCGATAGGTCAAAGAGTATCACCTGAAGGCCCACACACAGAAGTTGAACTGACATCGTGGGGAACTCCAGAGTTTGATGAGGTCACATTTCAAACCAGTGTTGCAGGTATATTTGCTGGTGGTGATGTTTTGACTGGTGGAGGTCTTGTTGTTGATGCAGTGGCTCATGGTCATGAGGCTGCAGAATCTATTCATCGTTATCTGAGAGGATTAGATCTAACCGAAGGACGTCCGCATGAATTCAAACCAATCCCATCAGAGGAAGTTGGACGAGATGGAATTGTGTTGGCTCCAAGAGCAAAGATGCCTAAACTAACCTTGAACCAGCGTTTGAACTCTTTCCAAGAGGTTGAAAAGGGGTTTGAAGAGAGAATAGCAATTGAAGAAGCTGGCAGGTGTATAGAGTGTGGTGTCTGCTCTGAATGCCTACAGTGTGTTGAAGCTTGCACAAGAGACGCAATAGACCATGATATGAAAGACGATCTTGTTGACCTGCACGTTGGAGCAGTTGTACTTGCTACAGGTTACGAATTGTTCGACGTGAAGGAGTATCCACGTTTTGGTTATCATGAATACGAGAATGTGATCAATGCATTGGAGTATGAACGACTCATCAATGCCTCAGGTCCAACCCACGGTCACGTGATTAGACTGAGTGATGGGAAAGTCCCACAAAGCATTGGTTTTGTACAGTGTGTCGGTGCTAGGGACGTAACCATGGGTGTGCCTTACTGCTCACGTGTCTGTTGTATGTATGGTATCAAGAACGCCGTGATGGCTAAGGAACACTATCCTGATGTTGACGTCACAATCTACTATACTGACATTCGTTCTTTTGGCAAAGGATTTGAAGAGTTCTACCAGATGGCAAAACGCCGTTTTGGGGTGAATTTCGTTCGAGGTCGAGTTGCTGAGATTAGTGAGTCCGTTGATGGTGACAACCTGCTTATCAGATTCGAGAATATTGAGGATGGTTTTCTTAGTGAGGCTGAGCATGACTTGATTGTGCTTAATCCTGGAATTCAACCTCCGGAGGGGCTCGAGCTATTCGAAGAGCAATTAGGAGTCAGTATTGATGATGAGGGCTACATCGAAGTTCAACATGTGTTCCTGCAGCCTGTTGACTCGAAGATTCCAGGTGTCTATGTGTGTGGTTGCGCAGACGGTCCAAAGGACATTCCTGATTCTGTGACCGCAGGTAGTGCTGCGGCAATGAGAGCAACCATAGTTCTTTCAAAGGAGGCTGAGAAATAATGTCTGACTCAGAAGAACTCAAAATTGGAGTGTTTGTGTGCCATTGTGGTCATAACATAGCTGCCTATGTGGACGTTGAAGCAGTTGCTGAGATGGCGGCGGGTCTAATCAATGTCGTCTATTCTACTCATGAGATGTTCATGTGTGCAGATGCTGGCCAGCAGTTGATTAAGGACAAGATTGCTGAGCTCGGTCTCAATAGAGTCGTTGTAGCTAGTTGCAGTCCGCGAATGCATGAACCAACTTTCAGAAAGGTTGTTGAAGAGGCTGGTTTGAACCGCTACTTGTTTGAGCAGACTAACTTGAGAGAGCATGTAAGCTGGTGTCACATGAGGGAACCTGAGGCTGCTACAGAGAAAGCAATGGACCTTGTCAGAATGTCTGTAGCTAGAGCAGCCAAATTGGAAAGCCTTCCCTTGAAGACTGTCAATGTCACTCCTAGAACCATGGTTGTAGGTGGAGGAATCGCTGGACTTGGAGCAGCTCTCGATATCGCTGATCGTGGTTTCGAAGTTGTGTTGGTTGAAAAGGATGCTAAGCTAGGCGGTCACGTTCGGAGTTGGACACACTTGTTCCCAACGGGTGAAAGTGGTCTTGAAGTAATAGATCCTCTAGTCAAGCAGGTAAAGAAACAGAGTCGTGTCAGAGTTATGACAAGCTCTCAAGTAATTAACTTTGATGGCTATATCGGGAACTTCGAGGTGACAATCGAGAACACAGAAACAAAGGTCCAAACTAATGTTGAAATTGGAGCAGTTATTGTTGCGACAGGATTCCGGCCCTTCAAACCTATTGGTTACTTCGGATATGGAGAACATCCGGACGTAGTCACACTTGATGAGTTACAGGAGATGCCACCTAGTGATAAGCTCCTGAAACCCAGTGATGGAAAACCAGCAAGAACTGCTGCTTTCATTGGCTGTGTTGGCTCACGCGAGCATGGTAAGAAAGGACACGAACATTGTTCCCGATACTGCTGTTCTGCTGTGGCACAAGCTGCTTCTGACCTTAGAGATATGTTGGATGAAGTGGTCATCCTTTACAGGAGTATTCGAACATATGGTAAGGGTCACGAAGAGCTCCACAGATTAGCACGACAGAAGCATGTCATTTACTCAAGGTACCCCACTGAGGAGGAAGTAGAAGTCAAGATTGTTGACGGAAAGATAAAGATGACATGGACTGATGTTCTCGCTGATGAGGAACTACTGTTTGAACCTGATATGTTGATCTTGCCAACAGCGATGATACCACCAGAGGATATGGACACTACTGCTAAGATATTCAGCCTTACTCGAAGTGGTGATGGCTTTTTCAATCCTGAACACATCAAACTAGCACCAGTCACAACCCATACAGCTGGTATAATGATTGCTGGAGCATCGCAAGCTGCTAAAAGCGCATCAGAGGCGGCTATTGACGCAATTGCCGCGGCCGCAAAGTCAGTAGCCCTCATGGCACGGGGTGAAGTTGAGATTGAATCAACTGTTTCGCACGTGATTTCTGATCTCTGCTCCTCTTGTCATACATGCATCTCAGCATGCCCCTATGGTGCTATTACAATGGATGACTCACATGATCCACCTGTAGCTTTGGTGACTGAAGCGAAATGCCGTGGCTGTGGAACATGTGCAGCGGCTTGTCCGAGTTCTGCAATTGTGATGCTCCATTCCACCGATGATCAAATACTATCTATGGTGGAAGCCTATCTCTGCCCTGCAGCAGAGACTGAAGGAGGTGGTACCTGATGACAACTGAAGTAACCCCAGAAAAAACTAATGAAGAATCATGGGAGCCAAGAATTCTTGCGTTCTGCTGCAACTGGTGTAGTTACGCCGGAGCTGACTTGGCCGGAACGAGTAGAATACAATATCCCCCCAATGCAAGGATTCTGCGTGTAAATTGCACAGGTCGTATCAGTCCTGAGTTCATTCTTGCAGCTCTTGATATGGGAGCTGATGGTGTGCTTGTTTCAGGTTGTCATCCTGGAGATTGCCACTACACCTCAGGAAACTTGAAACTTAGAGCTAGGTGGGCACTGATGGAGAAGGCACTTGAACAAACTGGAGTTGATCCTCGAAGAGTTCGACTTCAATGGGCAAGCGCATCAGAGGCTCAACTCTTTGCAGATGGTGTGAGGACAATAATTGACCAAGTTCGAGAGCTTGGTTCAATAAGGAGGTTGTGGAAGTGACAACATTTCCGAACAACTTCCGTCAAAACAGAGCTGTGACAACTCAACAGAGGAGAGACATCCAAAAGATTCTCACACTTGGTCCTGCATCTGTAACAGAGATTGCCCAGAAGGTGGCATATGAGAAACAACTCGTTGTCTGGAACCTTCTTGGGATGCTACGATGGGGGGCGGTTGAAGTAGTCGATGAGGTGGACCATGAACTCGTCTTTGCATTGAAGGAGGAATAAACATGGCGGATCCAGTTTCAATAGCACTTGGTCAGGGAAGCTCATGCTGGGGATGTTTCCAGAGTCTTATAGACATTCATCTCAGACTAGCTGAAGTCCTACCTTTGTTGGACATTAAATACTGGCAGGCTGTAGTTGACTTCAAGCTTCATCACCTTGAGAGCTATGAGGACAAGTCAATAGTCGTTGGTCTCTACGAAGGTATGGCTCGAACAGAGGAAGATGTTCATCTTCTGAAGCTACTTCGTGATAAGTGTCAGATTCTCATCTCATTTGGTTCTTGCTCTTGTTTTGGTGGAATACCTGGAATGGCTAACTTCTATGATATTGAAGAGTGCTATGATGTCAAGTTCCGACAGAATAAGACTTTCAACGACGGAAAGGTTCCATCTGAGAATCTTCCACCTATCGAACCAGTAGTGAAACCCAACAACTCAATTGTTGAGTTCGATGTTTATCTTCCTGGATGTCCTCCAACACCAGACCTGATTTACACAGCTCTGACCACACTGTTGTCAGGCAAGGAACTTGAACTCTCTCCACACACAGTATGTCATTATTGTGAGAGAGAGAAGAAAGAAACTCCAATCGAAAAGATACTGAAACCTTATACAGGTCATGCAGATCCTGACAGATGTCTGCTTGAACAAGGATACATTTGTTTGGGCTCATCAACATGGGGTCTATGTGAAGGTCAGTGTGTGAATAAAGGAACAACATGTCGAGGTTGCTTTGGACCATGTCCTCCAATTATGAAGGACCATGGAGCTGCATCAATCTCGATGCTTGGATCTTGTGCACCGAATGAGCCAAGTGAGCTAATAGAACAAGTGCAAGATCCAGCAGGTTACTTCTGGAGATTTAATTATGTGACAAGCCACCTCGGAAGTATGCGTATCAAGCGCGAGGAGGCGAAGGAAAAATGACTGAGAAGACAATCCGAATCGATCCAGTAACACGGCTAGAGGGTCATGGAGCTCTCACAATCAAACTGGGCAAGGATGGTAAGGTCAAGGATGTCCAATTCAATGTTGGAAGTACTAGATTCTTTGAGAAGTTCTTACATGGCAGACCTATGGAGGAAGCTCCAAGAATAACACCCCGTATCTGTGGTATCTGTCCTGAACCTCATCACTTAGCATCGACAAAAGCAGTTGAAGATGCTTGGGATGTAACACCACCTCCAGCAGCAATTAAACTACGAAGGTTGCTTCTTGAAGCCAAGCAATTGTCTTCACACGCAATCCACTTCTATGCACTAGCAGCTCCAGACTTTGTGTTTGGTCCCTTCGCAGACCCTGCAGTCAGGAATATAGCGGCTGTCTTGAAACATCTCCCCGATGTGGCTGTACAAGCCATCAAGATTATGGAGTATGGTCAGGAACTCTGCAGAGATGTTGGTGCCAAAGCAGTCCATCCTGTGACAGCAATCGCAGGAGGAATGCTGAACCCGCTATCCGAGGAGAGTCGAGACAATTGGCTCAAGGCGCACGAAGAACTCATGGAGAATGTTGTGAAAACTGTAGAGCTCGCAAAGACTGTTGTCAACATGTATATGGATGTCATAACCAAGGTGGCTGTGACACCGACATATTATGTTGGACTAACCAATGAAGGTGTTCTCGACATATATGATGGCAATCTACGGATAATGGATCCTGATGGAAAGATTGTGCAAGACTTCCCAGTACAGGAGTATGTCAAGTACTTTGGTGAACACATTCCAAGCCATTCCTATGCCACTCACATTTACTACAAACCTGTAGGTTATCCTGATGGCATCTGGAGAGCGAATACTCTTGCTCGATGCAACGTTGCTGATAAGATGGCAACTCCAATTGCACAGGAGGCATTAGAAGAGATGCGCTCTGTTGTTGGTAGACCTTCACACCACACTTTTGCGTACCATTGGGCTCGCATCATTGAGCTTGTACAGGCTGCTGAGTGGATCAAGACTCTACTCGAGGATCCTGAGATTGTCAGCACTGATATCAAACTGAGTGATATCGAACGCAAGGCTGGTAACGGTGTTGGTTGTGTTGAGGCTCCGAGGGGAACCTGCTTGCATAACTATGAGTGTGATGAGAACGGAATCATCACTGCTGCAAATATGGTGATTGCTACGAACCACAACATTGCTGGAATAGAAAAATCACTCATGACTGCAGCTAAACAAATCTTTGAGGACAAGGTTCACGAGTCTCTGGAACTCCCAGACCCACTCGTGAAGACTTAGGAGGATTACTGAAACTTACGAAAATGGTGTACAAAAATGACAGAGAAAATCCCTGAAGGACTACTAAATCTCTTGGAAATGGTAGTCCGATGCTATGATTGCTGACTATCCTGTGCCGCTCACATGGTCATTGTCGACGACGAGGGGCACGAGTTAGCAAGAAAGGAGATTTTGACTACCGGCGGATGAAGGCTGCGGTCGCAAAGTTCTGGACCGCGCTGGACAACCTCGCAAGGGTGCGGTGGTCACCCTTCTCCTTCTTTTTGCTTCTTAGGTAATCTCATATGATTCATGCTACTACGCATACGCCTCCTCTTATCCTCCCCGTTTTCTATATCTGATTCTGATTAGTCAGTTGTCAAGATTAAGATTGATGTGTGTATTTGTCCACTTGCGCAGTCACCAATAGGCCTATCTCTTGAAGATTTTCATTGAATCAAGAGTACCTTGAATCACAGCGGTGGGCATTGCCTTCGCGTTGGTTGCTTTGGCAAACTCGCCTTCGCAATTTGCCATCACGAGACCCGCCTCACTCCCAGTCTTCTCTTCGAAGAGCTTCATTGCGGAATCGGCAGCACTCTGAAGGTCTTGTCCCTGTTCTACGTAATGAACCGCAGTTCGACACATCACAACTCGGATGATATGTTCACCCATACCTGTTGCAGTGGCACCATTGACATCATCTGCGTATGCGCCTGCACCAAATATGGGAGAGTCGCCCACTCGCCCCGGTAACTTCTTTGAAATTCCCCCTGTAGATGATGTTACAGCGATTCGACCTTCTGTGTCAACAGTGATGCACCCAACTGTGTCGTTTGTCCCGGTGGTGAAGGGTTGTGCTGTGATTCCTGGTTCTGTTTCTTGTCTATAGCCCTCTGTAATCATTCTGTCATAGAGTCTCTTTGCGCCCTCCCCGGCAAATTGTGTATATTCGGTGTGTTCCATAACATAACGTGCCAGGGAAGTGGGGTTTTGGACGCCTTTGACGGCCATGACTGCACCAGAGTTTAGATTCGGGCCGTCGACTATGATAGCATCAAGCTCCCTCACTCCGTCAACATTGTAGCGACCTCCCAGTCCCGCATTGAGATTACCACACGACTCCATGTAGACAGTACAGGCTTCAGCTGCATCGAGTGCCGTGCCTCCATTCTCAAGCACCGCGAACCCGGTTCTGGTAGCCTTCTCTACTTCTTCAAGACCGATGGGTATCCTCTCATCTTTCCATTTGCCAGCCCCACCATGTACGATGATCATTGGAAGTGCCATGACTCAGTTCCACCCAGCCGTGAGGTAAATGACTACTTGATAGACCTTTGGATAGATTGGAATGCAACATTTCTGAATATCGTCATATTCGGTCTGTTAAACGTGATAGTGTGATGGTCTGGACATACGATTTAGGGACATGGATTAGCAAATTAGTAAACTCATTTACTAAGCCATCTATCAAATCAATACAAAGGCATATCTGTAACGGGGCTAATTCTGAAAAACACTCACCTGAACTAAGAGGAAACCATCAATGCACATGAGAAAAGCTATAGTAGCTATGATACTACTTGTGATGCCACTTCTCGTAACAGGAGTGCTAACTCAGCTTCCGTCAAAAATAACATCAGAAGGAGTAATAGCACCAACTCGGGTAACAATGCTGTCCTACGTAGAGCATTCACCTTTTGTGATCATCAATGATACTGATTTACAGGATACAGCTGTAAGTGAATTATGGCCAGGGTCGGGCACAGAAGAAGAACCATATATCATTGAAGGATACAATATCACATCAAATTCTGATTGTTTCGATTTTGATAATGTGTCGCTCTATTTTGAAATTCGGAATTGTTACTTGGACGCTATATCCTCAGGTGCAGGTTACGGAATCGATTTGACAAACGTGACCAATGGATTGGTAGCAGACACTTTCATACATAACAAGGAGCAAGGGATGTCTGTTCATAAGAGTCCAAATAACATAATACAGAATTGTACAATTTCGATGTGCGATGAGGACGGTATTAACTTATATCAAAGCAATAGTACACTTATTGAAGAGTGTGAAATATATAGTTGTTTTCGAGGAATAGGGTTAACTCAAAGTAACTTCACGAGTATCATGAGCAACGATATTCATGACAATGGGGGATTCATGGGGGGAGGGATATTGGCGTCTAAATCTAAAAACTGCACATTTGAAACAAATACTATCTATAATAACGGTCTCATGAACAACGGAATTTATCTCGATGATACTGATAATTCGTCGGTTATTTCCAACACGATCTACAGCAATAGTAGAAATGGTGTACAACTTCAGTTTTGCCAACACGACTACATCTTTGATAATCACATATACAATAATAGTGACCATGGCATTGACCTTGGAAATTCTGAAAACATTACTATGAAACAAAATGATATTCATGGAAATGGATGGTGGCCAATCATCCTCAACATGTTGTGTGGCATCCACATGGGTCCAGCTATTGATAATGTCATAGAAGGAAACACAATCTGGAACAATACTCCATCCGGGATTGGTCTGGATGGCCCAATATTAACCACGATAAGTGGAAACCAGATTTTCAATAATACAGAAAATGGAATATACGCGCAAGATTCCGGTAACACCACTGTAATTGATAACGATGTATACGGGAATGGATGGAATCTCTTCAATTCTTACGCCAGCGGAATATACAATGAAGCTGGTCCTTATTGGTGGATTGAAAACAACAGCGTTTGGAATAACACACATCATGGGATTTATCTCCTAATAAGCGATGATTGCACAGTCTTGAAAAATAGAGTTTGGGATAGTAATTCAACTGGTATCGTTATCGAAGAGATATATGACAACTTAGTCATTGAAAACACAGTATTTGATAATGAACGTGGGATAGACCTCGTAACGATAGGAACCAATGTAACCAGTAACATAGTCTATGACAATGATGTAGGAATCTATGCGGATCATACTGGTGATTGCTTCATCTATGACAATGATCTTGGTTGGAACAATATGAACGCAGTCCAGGATTACGATAATGGAAACACATTCTGGCACGATAATGAGAGTCTTGGTAACTGGTGGAATGATTATTCTGGCATTGGAAATTACAGCGTCTGCAATGAATCTACATATTTGCTCTATGACCTATATCCAAGTATTAACATGCAAGTCAATGCAACGACACCAGATGCCCACGAGATCAGCTCTGTGGGCAATGAGATGGTCTGGAATGCATTTGCACGCAACCCGCTAGAATTTGAATTACTGGCAAATGGTTCGTTGTATGATTCAGGTACGTGGGATGGTGGAGACCTCACACTGAATGTTGATGGACTAAGTGCAGGATATCATGACTTAGAACTGATTGTATTTCACATATCCGGACATAGTCTAGATGTAGACTCCTCAGCTACAGTCACTGATCTAACAGCTCCCAGTTGGATTGTTGAACCTGGTGACCAAGAAATAAATGAGACTGATGCATTAAGTGCTCAATTCAGCGCAGAAGATGAGTCAGGAATTGGTGACTGGGCAATCAACGAC
>JAUVHR010000013.1 GCA_030593165.1 Candidatus Thorarchaeota archaeon | reverse complement strand
CATTCTTGACTATCTTCCCATCCTCAACTGTGATTGTGAGGTCATCACAGAGACAGCCGCAAAAGGTACAAACGACGTGTTCAAAGACTGATGATTCTTCGGTCAACCGGACCCCTCCATAATCTTCTTGATTAGTGACTCCACGGACAGGACTTCCTCTCCTTTGGCAGGAAACACGCGGGCAGGGATTGACTTGAATCCGGGCATCCCGCTCTCCAACGTGTCAGTTCCAATGACCTGGTTAGCATATGGTCCACACGGTATGAAGACAACACCTGGTTCAGCTCTCCGATCGAGCTTACTCGCAACAATCACGCTGTCATGGTCGGTTTCCACTCGAACGGGCTCACCCTCTTCAAGGCCTAGGACTTCCAGTGTCGAGCGATCCATTTCACAAATGGCAACCGCCTCGAAGTAGTCCTGTGACAGTTTTCCAATCTCCATTCCACGACCTTGTTTAAGGGTCCGACCAGAAACAAGTAACACATTCACTCCTACTGCACTCATCGTAACCACATCACAAAGCTAAGTACGTTGTAGTTGCTATGGGGGATAATATTTCTTATGGACCGAGGTTTTTGCTCGTTTTGAGCAGGGCAACTGCTTCGAAGGCTTTATCAGCCATCGATTTCGGATGCGCGCAGAAGCTCTCAGCCACGACAGGCGGACGATATGATGACTGTAGACAAAAAGACGCTAGTCGACCTCTTTTCTCGCACATTGAAGATCAGGCTCTTCGAAGAGAAGGTCTGGGATATATTTGGCCAGAATCTTGTACCGGGTACACTTCACCTGTACCTCGGGCAGGAGGCGGTTGCAGCTGGAATCACCGTTGCATTGAAGAAGACTGATTGGGTGCAAAGCACTCACAGAGGTCATGGACATGTCGTAGCTAAGGGCGCTGACATGAATACTGCAATGGCCGAACTACTCGGCAAGGCTACTGGTTCCTGTAAGGGGAAAGGCGGATCAATGCACATCACTCAGTTTGATGTGGGAGTCCTTGGAGCCACAGGTGTGGTTGCATCTGGATTGCCAATCGCAGTAGGTGCTGCACTCTCTTCAAAGATGAGGAAAACAGACGAAGTTGTCGCCTGCTTCTTTGGTGACGGTGCGTCAAATAACGGAACATTCGGCGAGTCACTCAACATGGCTTCAATCTGGCAGCTTCCACTAATCTTCGTGGTTGAGAATAATCTGTACGCGATGGGCACTCCAATCAAGATGATGTGTCCAAGTGTAGACATTGCCGCTAGGGCGGAAGGATATTGCATCCCCAGTGCAGTCGTTGATGGTAACAATGCTCTAGAGGTCTACGAAGCTGCTGTAGAGGCGGTGGAGAGAGCCCGCAAGGGAGAAGGTCCAACCCTGATAGAGGCTAAGACCTACAGACAGCGCGGACATTCAAGATTCGACCCTGCCAAGTACCGTCCACCTGAGGAGGCAGAGTACTGGCTTAACAAGGATGCTGTCGAAACCATCAAGAAAATCGTGATCGAAAAGGGAGCCCTCACAGAAAAAGAGGCTGAAAAGATTCGCAGCAAGTTGCAGAAAGAAGTTGACAAGGCAGGAGAATTTGCCATCAAGTCTGACCATCCAAAACCAGAGGATGCATTGGATGATGTTTTTGCGGAGGCGATCTAGATGACAGAGAAGACTTACAGAGAGGCACTCAAGGAAGGTCTCCGTGAAGAGATGGCTAGAGATGAAACCGTCTTCCTAATGGGAGAGGACATCGGTCTAAACTGGGGCGGCGCTTTCAAGGTTACGAAGGGACTTGCTGAAGAGTTTGGTGAAGAGCGTGTTCGCGATACCCCAATATCAGAGAATACAATTGTTGGTGCAGCTGTTGGTGCTGCCATTACTGGTCTCAGACCTGTCGCAGAGATTATGTTTGGTGACCTGATCACACTTGCAATGGACCAAGTATGCAACCAAGCAGCGAAGATGCGATACATGTTCGGTGGACAGACTTCCGTACCGATGGTTCTTCGAACAGTTTGGGGTGGCGGCAAAAACATTGCGTCCCATCACTCTCAGAGTCTGGAGTCGTGGTTCATGCACACTCCCGGTCTGAAGATAGCAGTTCCAGCGTTTGCTTACGATGTGAAGGGCCTGATCAAGACGGCAATAAGAGACCCCGACCCAGTTCTATTCTTCGAGCATAAGCTTGTCTACGACAAGAAGGAGGAGGTTCCTGACGAAGAGTACACAATACCCCTCGGTGAAGCGAAGATACGCCGAGAGGGCGCAGATGTTACAATCTGGGCCACTTTCATTATGGTTCACAAAGCTCTGGAAGTCGCTGAAGAACTCGCGAAGGAAGGAGTCAGTGTGGAGGTCATCGACCCTCGAACGCTTGCACCTTTGGACAAGAAGACCCTCATCGAATCTGTGAAGAAGACAGGTAGACTTGTTGTCGTCACAGAAGAAACAAAGACTGGAGCTACAACTGCAGAGATTGCGGCGATAGTCCAAGAAGAAGCCTTTGACTGGCTCGATGCACCAATCAAGAGAGTCAACGCACCGGATACCCCCGTGCCATTCAGTCCGCCGCTAGAGCAGTTCTTTATTCCCGACAACAAGAGAATCGCCCAAGCAGTTAGGGAGATTGTATAGGAGATATGGTAGCAATGGTCACGACAATGATCATGCAGCGCATGAGTGTCGCCATGGAGTATGGAGTGATACTCAAGTGGCTCAAGAAAGAGGGTGACAAGGTCAAGCTGAGAGAACCCATTGTAGAAATCTTCGGCGAGAAAAACGAGTTCGAGCTTGAAGCACCTGCAGATGGTATCTTGTTGAAGATACTCTGTGATGTTGATGACGAGATTCCGATCAGTGAACCCATTGCTTTCATTGGTGAGAAGGGAGAAGAAATCCCAGACGTCAGACCAAAAAAGCTCAACGAGGGCGGTGCACCAGCAGCCGCAGTAATGCAACCAGCTGCCATGGCAACCCCTGCAGTCAGGACTGCTGTTCGGGAGAGTGAACCTTCCTCGAGGTCTGTTCTTCCTACAGGGAAAGTCAGGGCATCGCCGCGCGCAAAGATGCGTGCAAAAGAGATGGGTGTTGACCTCTCAATGGTCTCTGGTTCAGGACCAGATGGAAGAATAGTCGAGAAGGATGTTGTCGCAGCTCAGTCCGGCCTACCTGCTCCAGCACAACTTGCAGTTCCCACAGACAGAGAGGTTAGAGGAGTGGAAACCCTAACTCCACTTCGTAGGACCATAGCACGAAGGATGACCCAGAGTTCGCATAATCCTCACATAATCATGATCACCGAGATTGACATGACCGAGACCGTGACACTCCGGGAGGAGATCAACGAGCGAACAGAGAAGAAACTCGGCATCAGGGTTTCTTTCAATGATATCATTGTGAAGGCGGTAGCGGACGCGTTGGAGAAATTCCCACGTTTCAATGCTATGTTAAGCGGAAACGAGGTTCATTTGTTCAAAGATATTCACATTGGTGTTGCAATGGCCACCGAAAGTGGACTCATCGTTCCTGTGGTCAAGCATGCGAACAAGAAGTCGATTACCCAGATAGCGCAAGAAACCAAGGACATGGGCAGGCGTGCAAAGACGAATGAGCTTGCTCCAGAAGAAATGACTGGCAGCACATTCACCGTCTCCAACCTTGGACCGTTCAAAGTGGACCTATTCATTCCAGTGATCAATCCACCGGAAACCGCGATTCTCGCGCTTGGACAAATAAAGAAAAAGCCTGTTGTGATTGATGACGTGGTTGCTGTCAGAAGCATGATGATGGCTAGCTGTGCGGTCGATCATCGAGTCCTCGATGGAGCCCCTGCAGGTCAGTTCCTGCTGGCACTCAAAGAAACACTTGAGAACCCATACTTCATGAAGATTTAACTCGTGCTAGTTATCGCGTTCCACTGCCCCCGGAGAATGTGAAATCGAGATCATATTGTAGATGGGACTTTAAATTGACTCTACTGATTCGAATTAATGACATAGATACCTTTTCTATGTCATGCCTCGAAAAACGACATCTGCTCCGGGAGTGCTAAGGAGCACTCCCACCTTTCATTGGGGGGGTCTAGGCATTTCATCGGCTCCCCGTCAAATCATTCTAGGAATGAGATATCAGCTGACCTCTAATCACCCTCTGAATCCCACCAATGTGATCTGGAAGTAATGCTTTCATTCTCATCTTCATTGTTCGATTTCATGTATCGAATGATAATGAGGCCAACAAGCAATTGTATGGGAATGGACCCAGAATATGCGATAATGTTACTTGAGAGAAGTTGGGACATATGGATAAGTCCGATGATGATAACAGGGAGGACACTGAGAAACCCGTAGAAATGAGCTCGTCTATGAGTGATTTTGCCCTCAACATACCGAATTATGCCATATGTGAATAGGAGCGACCAACCAGTGATGATGAGAATACTGAGTTGCCAATCAAGTATGAGGAAGGAAAAACCTGGAGAATAATAGAACCATTGAGGAGCAAGAGTCCAAGTGTTCGCGAATAACATGTATTCAGCAACTGCAGGTGAATTTCCACTAGAATAGGTGGCAGGCATACAAGCAATTGGTGAGATTGCTGTTGTTATGATCATCAGTAGATGAGCTTTCAGTCTTGTGGAAAGATTAGTTTGGGTCAACTACGGCCCCCATCACTTATTCAGCTCCGAAAGTTGATGAACTTTGTGAGCGATAACTAAGAGTACATCTTATCACAATATATCCTATGATAACATATGAGGATGGTATAAATACAGATTTAGGGGATGTATGTGTAGGGACCCATTATGGTCTGGCGCATGCTCGAAGAAACAGAGATGGACATCCATAGAAATCTCGCCATAGAAGAGGCACTTGCCAGAGTGAACGCCTCCTCGAAATCCAAGATGCACACGATTCGTTTTTGGCGATCTCCGAAGTCTGTTGTTATGGGTAGATTCCAATGTGCTCATCTTGAGGTGAATTTGGGTTATTGCTCGGACAATCAGATACCGATTGCACGAAGGTTTACAGGCGGCGGAACAGTTTACCACGACGAGGGGAACTTGAACATAACGCTCTGCCTTGACCAGCATGCTCCATATGTGGCAAGAACTCTAGGAGAGCTCTATTGGAATTTCTTTGGAGCTATGGCAAGTGGCCTTCAGGAAATAGGCGTTGAGGTGAGATACGACCATAGTAGACAGTGTCTAAGAATGGGTGGAAAGAAGGTGACAGGAACAGCAGGCTGGATTAAACATGGTGTTTCATTTCTCCATGGTACATTGCTCATAGATTCGGACTTACAGGTTCTATCACAATGCCTAACCGTTCCACCAAATCAACCAGTATACTTGAGAGACAAGAGTCGAATCCGTTGTAAACCAAGCAAGAAGGATGTTGTGACATCGATTGCAAGAGAGATGAAGGACAGACCTTCGGACGATGAGATTAAGCAGGCAATAATGTCCGGTATTCAGAAGCTAACAGGAGAGACTCTTGAAATGGGAACCCTCACACAAGAGGAGAAGGACGCTGCGCATTCTTTATATCAGAACCGCTACCGCCTCAGTGAATGGAACCTGGGAATACCATACCAGGAATAGACCATAGCTGAAACGGGAGCAACTAACCGATGACTCACGACGTTGAAACAATCCTGAAGAGCTTCATGAAACACTACGGCGCTCTCAACAGGGACATTCCAGATACAAGGAACGCTCACTCTGATCTTCTCAAGACGGTACACGTTGATGGTGCACTGTCCGCCAAGTTCAAGGAGATCATCTGTATTGTGGCATCCATCCTTGCCCCATGTGAATCATGCATCGTGTACCACACAAAACAAGCACTGTCCGCAGGTGCTACACGTGAAGAAATAATGGAGGCATGTGGAGTGGCAATAGTGATGGGTGGGGGTCCTGCAGCGTCTCACATCGCACTTGTTCAGGACGCACTCGATCTGTGGGCACCTAGGAAGAAGTAATTCTCAAATGCACATTGGCTCGGGGGAATGCATCCCAGCCCCAACTAGACTTATTCCAGCTCAGTGAATAGGACCTTGATTGCCTTCTGAGCTTCCATCAGCTCGAAACCCTGCTCCCAATCATCCAGAGAGATTCTGTGAGTTACTAGTGGCTTAACATCGATTTGGCCAGATGCCATCATCCTCAATGTGATGACCCAAGTTGAAGGAATCGTCCCCCAAGTTCCAACCATTGAGAGCTCTTTGATTATCATCTGGTCAAGGTCAATCTCCGTTGGGCGTCCTTGTACACCCAGCAGTGCAATATGTCCAGCTGTCTTTACGAAATCGAAAGATTGTCTGCGAGCAGGACCTGCACCAGACGCCTCAATCACAACATCCGCGCCCAATCCTTCAGAATGTTCCTTCACAATCTCCACTGCGTTGGGCTCGGTCTGAACATCAATAGTGACATCAGCCCCATTCTTCTCAGCGATGTCCATCTTCCATCGGTCGGATGTCATACCTGTGATGATGACCTTGCCTGCACCCATGGCCCTAGCAACCTGAGTTGCCACCAGCCCCATTGTACCGGGACCTTGTACAACAACAACATCGCCCGGTGTGATTTCTGTTCGCTCCACAACAAGATGAACAACACAAGCGGTCGGTTCAGCAAGAGCCGCTTCTTCCAGAGGAAGATTATCTGGAACCTTGTGAATGATGTATTCAGGTACTGCAATGTACTTCGCAAAAGCTCCATTTGCGAGTGAAACGCCAAGAATCCGTTTGTCTTCACAAGTGCATCTGTTAACAGACCCGGTCTTGCAGTGATGGCATTGGCCACAGTATGCTGTTGCAGGAGATACAACTCTGTCACCAAGGGCGACCCTGGTAATGCCCTCACCGAGCTCGACCACTATGCCAGAGTACTCATGTCCCATGATGACAGGGGGAGTGTAGAACATCTCGTCTTGCTTAATATGAAGATCACTGCCGCATATTCCTGCTGCTGTCACCTCAACCAAGACCTCTCTGGGTCCGGGGGTAGGCCGTTCCAATTCTCTGAGCTCGATATTCCCGGGTCCACGTGCAGTCTTGACAAGTCCCTTCATTGACTGAGCCTCATGCGTGGCTCATTTGTCAGACTATAGAATGTTCCGATTGATTTCAGCCGAGCAAGCCAAAGAAACCCTCGGGCTCTTCGCCCTCATCGAGAGGTTTCACTTTAAATTTGAAGCCGTGCTCCGCGCGAAGATTTGAGGCAACCTGAGCACCTATGAATTTCTTACGCACACCAGTGGTTCGGCCTTTCCAAAGATAGATATTATTTGATTCTCCGTCGATGATACAGAAGGTCTTGTCGGAAGAAAGAGTTGCACTACTTATCTTAACCTCTGCAGATGTGCCATCATCGTAGACTTCGAAGCAGGTGGCCATGATGTTTCGCGGGACCTGGGCCGTAAAACTCTTTTGCATTGGTAAAGAACCTCATGAATCTCCAGTTTTTCTTCATTAAGAATCCAAGTAACACAAAAGAGAACTCATGACATTGTGTTCTATATCCGCTCAAAGGTAGCCCTTACAGTTCCACCGCAGTAAGTGCAACTGGCCTCCAAGGGTCCAACCCAATCGATAGTCTCATGCGTCAGGGAAGCACCACATGATGGGCAACTATTTGGGATACGTACTGTTCTTACGTCTGAACCGTCGCCCCTTCCCCTCGGTCTCTGACCTTCAGTCATCACGAAAGAAGGGGGCTCTAGGGTGAAGCCACCGGAACTGCCAGAACCGGCCTGACACACTTTGACAATGACGAAAGCAAAGGCCACGAAGATTATGATGGGTATGATGAAGAAGAGGATTCCAAAAATAGCAAAGAAACCAAATGGGTCAAAGTCCTGCAAATAGGAGTCTCCTTAAATTGATTCTTTCAAGGAGTCCCGCGGCCCGACGCCTTATTACCTTTTTGCGATTTCAACGCGGTTTTCGCTCTTCGGAACTTATAAAAGATGAATGCCCAAGAACGCGAGAAGAGAACCTCTGTGGAGGTAGAAAACAAATGCAGATTCCTACATTTCTTCTAAGAAAGCTCTACGTTAAGGGCAGCCTTGAGAACGTTGATGATGGCTTTCAGTTCAAGATCAAGAACTCCCTGTCGCCGGCTACCGCAATCGAGTTCATTCCTTTGAAGGTGAATGATGAGGAGTACGCCCTTGATATCACAAGCGTCAAGTCTGATGATGGTGAGATCAAGGCGGGCGAGATCTCCGAAGAGAATTCACTCCCAATTAAGGTGGGCGTTGTAATCACTGTTCATGTCGCAGGGGGGCCACTGGGCGAAGGCGAACACAAGATCGATATAGGACTCAAGACGAAAGAGGCTGGCCTTCTGGCCTTTGACGTAACAGACACGATCTAGAACTTTCCGGTGCAGATGCAGAGGATAGTAATCCTCGCCGCAATGCTCATTGTATACTGGACTCTCTAGGAACGGCGCTTGACAATCAGCACGAGCACTATCACTACAGCGACCCCAGAACCGGCAAGCAGACCCATTACTAGTAGGGGGTCATATCCCAGCAAATCGGGCCCGTTTGTTTGTTCTGGAGTGGTTTCACGTGTGGTAAACACATAGTGTTCGTGGCTCCAGATTCCATCTTCGTTTTGTGCATAGACATCAAGACTATGTACGCCAGGGGCAGTTGGGAACCCAGAGAGAGCTGTGGTGTTTGACTCGGAATCCCATGAGTAGTACTGCTGCGTCGGAACCTCGCTGAAGTATATCTCTGGGATTGTTTCCGCATGTTCCGTGCTCTGGTTAGCGAAGCCTCGAAGAGAGATTTCAATGGGTCCTTCGTAAGGCAGCTTATATCCAGTCTTGGTCTCTCCCGATGTCCCTTTTACTGTGAAGTTGATGCTGTTGGGACTGACGTCCACAACAAGATAATGATGGTAAGCACCGCCCCAGGGAGTGGCCACGAGAGGCGCACCTGCCCCACCTGTGATGATGTTTACGACACCATTCACTGTGAGTCGGTTGAAGGCATGATCGTGTCCAGCAAAGAAGGTTGTCACATTCTGATCTTCGAAAAGGCTCTGCAGTCGATCCCGTTCAGTAATGTTTACATCGAGCGAAGTACCGATGTGGTTCACGGGGTACAGAGGACGATGCGCGGCTACGAACTTCATGTCAGCTTGACTGGAACTCAAATCCTCAACCAGCCAGTCGTACTGATCACCAATTATCCTTCCTTCAATACCCAACTCCTCACTGTCAAGAATCGTGAAATGAACTCCTGCATAGTCAAAGGAGAAGTAACCAGAAGGCTCATCAAACTGCTCGAACGCGTCAAAAAAGTACTGCAATAATCTAGACCCAGTCGCCGCCCCGGTTTCATGGTTACCGATAACTGCGTATACGGGAGCATAATGGCCTATGCGATCGGTAATTTGGGTGAATCTCCCCCAAGTGTCAACATTGTCTGTATCTGATGTTGCTACCCGGTAAACGTAGTCACCAGTCATTACAACCAGATGAGGTTCTTCCGATGCTATTAGGTCCACAATCTGTTCGAACTCTGCCGGTTGAACGGGAGTTGTTGACTGGTCGGGTCGGTTGTCACCAAATACAATCAACTTGAAGGTTTCACCGTCTGCTGGCGCTGTCTTGAAGTGATACACATCACTCTCCGCGCCGTTCGAGAGGACCTTGTAATAGTATGTTTGCCCTGTCGAAAGACCCTCAAGAGTGACGCGATGGTCGGTGTCCAGAGTTGCATTCTGTACTGAATCAAGAAGACTGACATTTAGACCATACTGAACCTCGGCGTCAGTCATCCCGGTTGTACGCCAGAATATCAAAGCGGAATTATTCGTCACAAGATTCACTGTTGGGCCTCGCATGAAGTCACCAACATCAGCTTCGAAGTAGATGACCTGAGTTGATGGCGATTCTGAGGAAACCGTTGCAGTCATACATCCTGCAATGCATGGCAGGAGTAGCATAGTGATGAATAAGATAGAACAATTCTTGCTGACCATTGAACGTACACCAAGGAACATGTATGTTCAACTGCTACTTAAAGCATCAGTTTTGGCTTGATGGCCGATAGGGTTTTCAATCATCTACCCTCTGTCAAGAACGGTGTTTGGTCACATGTACGTCAAAATAAGGACGGACGGCGCCCTTGGAATTGGTCGAGGAACCGAGGGCTCTGCTGAAATCGCTATTGGTTACGGAGAAGCACACATGATTGCCGCGGCGCTGGAGAAACTCGCGCAGACGGCTCGCAGTTACAAACAGACCTACAAAAAAACAACTGATGTAGGTGCGGGCAACAAGATTGAGTTCGAGAGAAAAGACGACGGCGGGATAGTTCTTGCTGGCGACGGTCAGCGATACCTCTGTACTGAAGATGAGGTTCGACAGCTCGCAGAAATGCTGAAACACTTACCACCTGTGGAAGTTGCACCTGCATCGGACTATGTCAAGAAGATGCGTCCACAGAATGGACTCTGCATCGAGGTCATGAATGGAGGAAAGAGCATTCGCTTGAAACTCCCAGAAGCGGCCCTGCTGAAGACATCAGTTCAGTCAAGTCTGAACAGCAGATTCTACAAGGAGGATATCGTCATAGAATCGAGAACACTTGCTGTTGGAAGAACAAGTGACCTGAAATGGCAGGTCGCAGTCGGCAATGATGCAGTCAAGTTCACAGCATACGAGATAGAGGCGTTAATCGCGGGCATCCACAATGCGGTTTTGGATGTACTGATGGATACCGTGAAGGCAAAGGGTTCAGATGATTTAGCAGACATCAGGGTGAAGAGTCAGGTACAACGCATAGATCAAGAAGCCACCAAAATCTACAAGGAGCACAAGGACGGCAAGGGCGTAGTAAAACAGCTTGTCAAGATGAGCAAGAAGATACTGGGTACAGGGTCAGATGCTGACGTACGCACTGAGGAGTTCATTGCAATGTGTCAGTATGTTTACAGAAGTCTCGAGCCGAAGTTTCACGAACCACTCTATGACTTGCTTTCCCTTGTATATGTCACTGAGGTCTAGCCAATCCAATGCTCCCCCCTTCGGAGATGATGGTATTGTCAGGCATACGGTATGCTCGTCAACTAGGCAAACGATGGGGACAAAGGGCTCCTCAGCAGTTCTACCGTATGCTGAAACTTCATCGAACCCCGTTCGAATCCATACTTACGAACATGTTTGAGGTTCTGGACAAACATAGTGGGCGGTTTGCATTCCCTATTGTTGCAGCAGTTGCAGGAATGCGTCCAGAGCTTGTCCAGTGGATAGTCAGAGAAGGGCACGAAGTAGCCAGCCATGGGTACAATCACTTGAGATATCCTACGCTGTCAGCCAAAGAAAGAGAGAAGGATTTGTCGCTCAGCATTCAGACCTTCAGAAAAATGGGAATCACAATCAACGGATTCCGTGCCCCATATGACAACTACACAGATGACATGCCGGCCATGCTGGACAGATTCCCACTTGTCTGGGATGGAGGGTTTGGATACAGGCCTGAGCACAGAGAGAGGACGCACTTCTTCCATGCAAAAGTAGAAGACCGGAATTCCTCGGTAACATTCATCCCTTTAAACATCTGGAGTGATGACAAGATGATTGATACCTTGAGAATGGGCCCTGAGGAAGTATCTAGGACCCTCATCAAAGAAGTCTCCAATGCATCGAAGACAGAGGGAGTGATTATGTTTGACCTTCATCCAATTCGTATTGGTCAACCTGAATTCGTAAGTTGTCTTGACAGAGTCTTGGAGAAGGCCACGGAGCTTGGAGGGTGGTGTCCTACCCCTGTTGAAGCAGTTCGACAATGGGAGAAGCACGGACAATGGAAGGGTGACTCAAAGTTCTGCCTCCTATTGACCGGCGACATAGATAACTGGGTATTCTCTGACTATCTAAGGAGAGAAATCTGGCGTAGAATGAGTAGACATTGATGAGGAGATGTGGATTATGGGAAGTAAGCTTGGAAGATTCTGGCGTATTATTGCATGGTTGGCTCCGATGTACAAAGTAAGAGTTGCGGCTCACAAGAAATGCGGAGTGAGGATTGGTAGAGGGGTTTTCATGGGAGCTCAGGTGATGATAGACAGCGAGTATCCCGAGTATGTCAAGATCGAAGATGGTGTGGCTATCGGGCCTGGTGCCATGATAATGGCGCATGGTGGAGCAAGCGTCCTCCATCGGAGTATGGGCTTGTTTCATGAACCACCACAAGAGATTGTTATTGAGAGAGGTGCTTGGATTGCAGCTGGTGCAATCATCCTTCCCGGAGTCACGGTGGGCAGGGGTTCAATTGTCGGAGCGGGGGCCGTAGTAAGCAGAGATGTTCCGCCTCTAACAATGGTTGTAGGCAATCCAGCTCGCGCAGTTCAGAAAATCAAGCGAAAAGGAGACCAATCATAGTTTCTCGGACAGTCTACGTTTGAGATCCCCAACGGTCCAAATGTCAACGATTTCTTCGTCCTCAAAGAAGATTCCGAAAGCGTTCTCCACCTCACTGATTAGAACCAAGTGTGCCATCGAGTCCCAGGGCTCATAGTCCTTTCTTCTGAGACCATCGGTGAGGTCGTCTCTGTCAATGAGAAGCACTAATGCAACTATCTCTTCGAGCCGCTCTTCGAAATCAGTCATCGTTCTATTCCTCAATGAGTTCTATCCACTCTGGCAGCTCCACGGTCTGTTCATCAAGAAGCAATGCCCACGAGGTTATTCCGTCAGAATCAGTAACGGGCCGTCCGAATCCATGCTTTTCATACATGTCGGATGCTGGGGCATTCTTCTTTGTAGGAGCATACTCTCCGTAGATTGCACGAACTCCGTCTGCACGAGCGTCGGCTACAATTCTAGCGAGCAAGGCAGTTTCCACGGATCTCCCTATGACTCTGCAGCTCATGAGGAAGGTGTCAATCCGCCATTCACCATTCTTCTTGTGAACAATAGCCACTCCGACAACGCCCTCGTCACCGAACTTGTCTGTAACAGCCATGCTATAGACAATATACTCGCCAGATTCTCGCATTTGCTGTATGTCGGTTTCGCTGTGTCGGCGAGTTGTAAGGTTGAATTGGTTGGTCTTGCCAATGAGCTGAACGACTCGCGGCGCATTGAAGTCGTCTACTGGCATAATCTTGACCTTGATCTCAAGTGTGCGCAGGAAGTCCTCAACAGACGATGTGTCATGTTCCAGTTCCAGACGCATTCTTCGCCCTACATACATCTCGCCGCGCACCATGTCTTCCTTCGTCAGCGACAGCACATCGAAGACCTGAAGTCGCTCAAGCGTTGTCCTATAGAGTCGAGGGTTTTTCGGCAAGTCAACAACCATGACCTGTGGTAGTGCCTGTCGAACTTGCTCTCGCTCTACGGGATTGTCATCCAGGAATACTATGCTGTCAAGTCCAATGTTAATCTCCTGAGCAAGCTCCACCAGATTCTGGACCTTGTTTTGCCAGTTAATCCTGAGAGCCGCGAAATGTTCCTCCCGAAGGACTTGATATGGATGCTCTCGTAGAACCTTGATTGCATCATCAAAATTGTTCTTACTGTTGACCGCGAGAATGACTCCACGGTTGTATAGACTGAGTAGTGCTCTTTGGAAATCAACGTACTCGTTTCCTGGTGAGGTGTTTCCGAGCTTGATTCCCTCCATCCCGTCCTCGCCGATAATTCCACCCCAAAGAGTGTTGTCCATGTCCAGAACAATGCATTTCTTTGTGAGTCCCTTGTAAGCCCTGACATAGCGCAAGTACTCGTCAGCAAGAATGGGCGTGAACTCCTCGCTGAAGGACACAGAACCCCTATACAGAGTGTTCCAGTTGACAACACGTGCCTTGCCAAAGTCCGATGCAACTGAATCGAGATCCACGACAAGAACTCTGGTCTGATTGCGCAGACCATCTCGTAGAAAGCTATTTGCTTCAATGAAGAACTCCCTTAAGCCCATCTCTTGTTTCGAATCAACAATACCCAGCGGACTAAATGAAGGTACAATGAAGTTGTTGACGAGTACAAGTGCAGAAGAGCTGGACTCTAGTTTCTTGGCTACCGATACGAGTTCTTTCACAATCTCTTTCTGAGCAGAAACACGTTCCTTCTGTGACAGTTTAGGAAAGGATGACAAGAACTTCTGATCCAGCAGCGCCCATGCATCTACGGCAAGGACAACGATGTCAGGGTTCGCGTGATACAATGCAGAGGACTTGTCAAGCACCTCTTGACGAAAAGCGTTGAAACCACCAACAAATGTAGTTGGGTGAAGGCCTAGCAGTCGTGTTTTCACATCAAGGCATGCCGCAACGGGTTCAAGAGTTGAGGAACCTATAACTGCGAGTCTGATCAACAGCTCCTCATTGTCTGGAGGTTCGAGATCCATTCGTTCAATCTTCTTGTATGTGCTCCAAAGATTGAGATAGATGGGCTTTGTTCTGACAGCATCTAGCAGCTTTGTGAGGTCTTCTCTTGTATCACCCATACTTGGTCACTCACCTTGCACAAGTTCCGATACAACGCGCTCCAACTGGCCCATTGCAGATTCCTCATCAATCGTCGAGTCACGTTCGAATGCCAAGGCCACAGCTGCCGCTAAGCTTGAGGAGTGTGAGAGACTCACACGAACTTGAAGTTCGTAGTGGCCATGTAAGACTACAATCGGTGCACCGGTGGCTGCTCGAAGTATCTCAATGGATTCTACCGGTAATTCACAGACGGAGCTAATGCTCTTGTATACTGCCTCCTTCCCTGCGAAGGTTGAGGCAAGGTGTGGTGCCGGATCAGCGAAACCAAAGCAATACTCAATCTCTCTCTCGGTGTACACACGGCGAACAAACGTAGAGTCCCTTCCATGTTCTCGAAAGCGGTCAATCTCTATAATGTCTACTCCAATATTGAATCCGTCAATTGCAGGAATTGAACCATCACTGTGAATCAACTTGGGTCGAAAGCCATAATCATGGCCATCTCTTATAATGATATGGAGAAACAGAAGAGAATCATAGACTGCCATCATTGCTGACCACTGCAATGGACCAAGGATAGCGTTCAAGAATCTTAGAGATTAGTCTCTGAACTTTAGGTTCCTCCGATGTTCCCGAGTAGGCCAGTAACATCACTAGGCCTCCTCTTGTGCGCTTAAATTTCTGATACATCGTCTTTGTAGTTCCGATTGTATCGCAAACAACCATGACCTGTGCTTGCGGGATATCAAGGTCTCTCTCACCCACCGGGGACATAACAAGAGCATCAATATCAGTTTCCTTGAATCTCTTCAACACCTCGCCCTTGTCACGAGTGCTGCCTGTTATGGTGAGCACCGAAAGGCCTGCCTTGGTAAGCACATCCTCGATCTGAGCCACCATCTCAAGATACGAAGTGAGAACCAGAGTTTTCTTGTGCTGCAATGCAACCTCAAGAACTCGTGTGACCTTTGTGGAGACCTCAGGCAGGACTTTTCTGAGATGACTCACATCGAAGTAGTGCTTCAAGTAATCCGAGTGAAACATCCGCAGAAACCTCTTCGGGGGCATTGCGAACACGTACTTTCTGAGAAGAAGTAGACCTGAGTATCGTCCCTTAAGGTCGTCATTGACCGGCAGACGTTCAAGCATCATGTGGACTCGCCGCGGGTCACCTTCAACAAGATCCAAGTTCCCCCCTTCATCTAGTTCATTCATTATCTCACTGCGAGTACTCCGAATCAGCTCATCTAGAACTACCGTAATGGAACGTATCTTTGCGTCAGTGACAAGGCTCACTGCTAGAAGCGTTGGGTCAAGATGCTCCTCGACGTCTGTTCCGTAGAGATCCTCCATAGACAGAACCTCTGCCCCAGGAATGTGGTTCTTCAACGTTTGCAGCTCATCCCTAATCTCCATCTGTTCCTTCGTGAAGACCGCATGGTCATCCCGAAGTGTTCCGCTCATTCCAATCAGCCATTTATCACGAAAGAAGGTCAGGAGATTGGGCCATGGAAAGATGATGGTCGTTCTTCCACCAGATCGACGGACCAACGTGTCAACTTCATTGATAAGAATTATCTCAAATGGCTCGAAGAGTGCTGGCTCTTTGAGTACCATCCTCTCCAGTACTTGAGGTGTCGCCACGATCACGCGCTTTTCCTTAAGCACGTAAGGTCTCATTGGAGACCTGACTCTTGAAGACAACTCGCCTAGGTCATCATCTAGGCCGCCGTACTCGCTTCGTAGGTAATCCATAGTCTCTGCAAGGGACGATGAAGAATGGACGACGATTATGATGCGGGACTCCGGGAATCGCTCGACAATCAGTTGATGGGTGATGAAGCGCTTTCCGAGACCGCAATCAAGCTCTAGGAGTACATTGGTCCCACGCATGGCCGATACTCTATCCAAGATGTAAGTCTGATAGCCTCGGGGAGTGTAACGGGAAGTTGCATCTGTCATCTTGCGGAATCATCTGCTCCTACTGCATTGAACTCAAGGAGGAGTTCAGTTCATTCTCTCTTAAGTACCTAGATTATGGTGAAATTCTCTAAGGAATTATGTGATTCTCTTGAAGACTTTGGCTAGTGAAGGGCCTTTGACATGCATCTTGAATTCGTTTAGCCCTGATGGTAGGACATGCACCAGAAAGTCCCTATCGCGTAGACGCAGAGCTAGCTCCTCAATAAGAGCATCAGTGAATTCAGGGCTTGCTTTGCTTTCTCCAATGTGAGCGAATGAATGCAAGATAATATGACTACACCCAGCTTTGCCAATCATCCATCGAATGTTCTTCAGCATCTTTCGTAGGACACTAGCTTTCTTTTCCTCATCACCAATCTCTGATTGAATCCATACAAGGATACATTCGCCAACTGATTCTCCTTCGAATTCAGTAGGCGGCTTGGTGTCTCTGTGGGGTCTATACCAGAAACTCTCCAGGTGAAACATCAGTATTCGCAAACTTGAACACACTCCTGTTCTGAATTGATTCTATTGCTTTTTTGACGTGTCTGAGATTGCATTTCCTGTGCTCCTATCTGTTCTAGGAGTCATCTGCGGGATTATCGGGGATCCTTGGAAGGTCTTCGTCTTCTGCGTAAATCTCCTTCACATCGGCAGCAGGTCCGACACGGGGTTCTGGCTCTGCCTTGATGTCCGTTCTGAGTACTGATTTTCCATGTCCAAACCAGATTGTATAGGGAGGAACCTTGCGATTCTTGGGGACAACTGAGTTGGCACCGATGATTGCATGATCACCTATTTCTGCACCGGGAAAGATTATGGCATAGCCCCCCACTGTGACATTGTTGCCTATCTTCACAGTGTTCAGATACAATCTACCATGTTCGTATACGTGACCAGTTATTACAGAGCGAAATCCTATGAAGCAATTATCCCCTATAATCACTCGATCGGGAGAGAATAGACACGCGTCGCCCAGGACGGTCCGTTTTCCAATCCTGGCTCCAAAGATCACATGTCGCATCCTGCTGTTCAGGAAGAGGGAAAATATCCATATGAAGTAGGGGGACAGCAAGTAGTACGCCTGATGGAATTCGTGGAGTAACCACATCTCTGATTCATTAGAATATGATCCATCTTCGACATATGGAATAACACTCCGTGACAGCTTGAACATCCCAAGTAGAATGACTAGAAACACACCGTAGCTAAGAAATCCAATGGGAACCAGAAAGAGGAGAAACCAGAAATGGTCGAATACAAACTGCGGAAACACTCCGAAGAATTGCGTGGCGAAGAATCCTTGGATTGGAACAAAGGGCCATCCTAGACTGTTGAGTAGCAGGTCCAAGTTTTGGAAAGCACCGAAGAACAGAACCATAGCTGGTATTAGAGCAACAGTGATACTAACTACAATTGACAAAACCATGTAGATACCGTAGACGATGATGCGGGGCTTCAGTAGAGGGAACTCCTTGGAGGGCTTATGATGCAAGTACATGCCACGTTTTGAAGGTTGTCACTTGGTAGAAAAGAATATAGACCCCACAACTCTGGTGGCCCCAGCGACAAAGACGTATCTGGTGGCACCACATGAATTATGACATTGCAATTGCAGGCACTGGCCCGGCCGGTCTCATGACCGCTGAACGTGCGTCTGCAAAAGGGCTTCGGACCGTTGTACTTGAGAAGAGAAAGAGAGTAACTGATTCACTGATGGGTGAGCTCGTGACCGACAAAGCGTTGAAGTTTCTTCGAGTACGACCCAACTCCGAGTACATAGGTAACAAGTACACCAGCATTGTGGGTGAGAGCCTTGACACTGGCGCCAACATTGTGGTTGGTAGAGAACAGCTGGGCAACTCGTACCTCTTCGACGAAGACAACTGCCAAGAACTCATGAAAGAGCGAGCTGAGTCTGATGGGGCCGAGTTTCGCTTTGAGGCCAGGGTCAAGTCTGTCATCAAGGATAACGGGTCAGTCGTGGGTCTGAAATACAACCAGACTGAAGAGATTCGAGCAGGGCTCACTGTTGGTGCAGATGGTTCCTTCAGCAAGGTCTCCGAAACCGCAGGCTTCACTCATCCTAAGTGGCTGCTCAGTTATGGATACAGATGGAAACTGACTGGCTGCAATGGTGTCGACCCAGAGGTGGCGTACTTCTACGTTGGCAAGGACGTAGGACTCGGTTATTTGTGGCTGTACCCACGAAGCGAGACCGAAGTCAACTTGGGCATTGGTCGAGTGCCGTCGTCAAAGGCAAACTGGGATGCCCTTCCTCCAATGCAGGATGTTCTTAGGAAGTATAAGAATGGCCATCCTGAGACAAAGGATGCGAAGATAGAATCCATCAACGGCGGAGTTGTACCTTGCGCCGGCATCATTCCACGATTCACTGATGCAGGCGTTTCACTCTGCGGAAATGCTGCAGGCCAGGTCTCCTCAATCATTGGCGGCGGGGTTACTACTTGCTTCCATGCCGGTACAATGCTGGCAAAGCACGCGGCAAGGGCTGTAGAGGATAGTGACTTCTCACGCAAGAGCATAAGGAAGTATGAGAACGAGTACATGAAGTCAAAAATGGCCAACAGCATAACTCAGACTGGAAAAGGGATGTGGGCGGTGTCGAAATTCGCCATGTTCAATGATCCAATAGAAGCTGCCGAGACCGTGCTTGGTTCTCTCGACGCAAGAACACTGAATGCTGCGATTCAGGGAAAGATGGGCCTCGGAGAAATGATGGCACTACTTACAGAGTTTCTGCCGATGGTCATGTCACTTGGAAAAGGATACCTGCGAAGCATAGCTGTCAGTGGACTGTAGACGATTGAGAAGTAATGGGTAACACGCGACGCTCGCTTCCCGACCCCATCAAGTATGCCCTCGTGAATCAACGACTTTCGCATGTTAACATTGATTCGCAAGCGCGCGCGTTACGATTAGTAACATGTGGACAGTGTATAATAAGCCTGTCCTCTGTATACAGTCATTAAGTTATCATGTGTTCATATTCCGCAAAAAATGCGAATCTATCAACCACATACTATCCAACTTGACCAAAAAGATGCGCTAGAATGAGTACGAAGGAAAGCTGATGGGGTCTCACCCCCCCCTTACCCCATTTTCGCCATAGCAGAGGGATCTGCCCACGCCCAGCACCAAATCAAAGGCCACCTTACGGTAAAGGAAGCCGTGCTAATGTAGAACTGTGAGGAGTAACAGCACTTAAGAAGTCCGTGAGTGTAAACAGTCATAAAGTTACTAAGAGTAGAGATTACAACCGCCATTTGAGGGATAGGTCCACACACGATGAAGACGGGCAAGGTGAAGTGAAATGACCATTAGTAAGAAGCTTATCGAGAATCTCGGAAGACTTGGACTGCGGGCAGAGGAAAGCCATGAGTCGAGAGCACTTAGTCTGCTTAGAGTTATAATGCGCATTCAAGAAGATCCTCCAAAGCCTCTTCAATTCGCGGATATTTACAACGCATATGTTAGAGAAGATCCCGATCGAGAGTTCACAAAGGCGTGGGTCCATCGTGTTCTCAAGACACTCATCGACAAAGGATTCGTCCGCTTGGAGAGTCCGACCGCTCATAGAAAGAGATACACTGTAGATGTGAACTCAATCATGGCTGCCCTCGAGAAGTTGAGACAGGACGCAATCGAGGAGTTGCAAGAGAGGCGCACAAAGATTGAGGTTGAGCACGATTCAGTAAGGCTGATTGATGTGGGGGAACTTGCTCAGGAACTTGTTGAGTATCTGACAGGAAAGAAGCAGTTGCTGGAGTCCAGATCAATCAGAGGCCTTGATGAATGGCACCGCGTGACAGGCAGCACGATCTACGAGAAAGCTCAGCCAGGCGACATAATCCGAACGTCAGTACTCGAGTTTGGACCATATCTCACCGGAGTCGAATCGCGATTGGGTCGGCTGTTTGAAACGGCAGCCAGAGGAATCGAGATTCGCTACTTCATCGCAGCAAATGTGTTTCAAAGAGAGTATGAATTGAAGGAGCGCATATCAAAAGAGTGGCTTCAAAAAGCGATGGAGATTATCGCGGACTTTGCCAAGAAGGGACTGAAATTCGACGTGCGCATAAATGCGGACCCGAAACGGTCCTTTGCATTCGTAAGCCTGAACGACGAGTGTATCGCCTTCTGGGTCTCAGAGAACCCCCTGATGGGAGCATGGATGACACGGAATTTCAACCCACATCTAATTGATAATGCGACACGGAATTTTGATGATGGATGGGAGAAATCCAAATCGCTAGTTGGTTTATCACACGAAGACTTGGCAGCTCTTGGGGGGAGTCAGAAGAGCTACATACATACACTAATGGAGAGAGGAGAGAAAATCGCGGAACTGGATGACTCCATTGAAGTCAAGGAGCCCGACATATAATGGGTGATGACT
>JAUVHR010000080.1 GCA_030593165.1 Candidatus Thorarchaeota archaeon | reverse complement strand
CATAGGGTGATAGTCGCCATAAGGAGATGCTCCGGAGGTGACGATTACTCCATTCCCACCTAGTCCTGCATTCAGTTCCATAGTCGCGGCAGTAAAACCACCGATTTGTTCATCTTCATGAGCCAAGGGTGGCACGAGATCCCAGTCCAATATCTGAGCTCCTGACCCATAGTATAAGAGCGGGTATACATCGGGAATTGACGTGTCTTCAAGAGAAACAACACCGTCAGTAGGATTTGTCAATGTACTTCCATACAAACATGTGGGACCATGCATCAACACATAATCCACGCCAGAAACGATTCTAGAAACAAAGGGATCACTGCTTGTTGTGTTTGCCAGAGGTCTATATTCCGCTCCTGCATTTTCATATTGATCAATAACACTGGTTGGTTCACCGTATACATGCGAATTGACACTTGAGAGAATTGCAGTCATGTTGTCATTGATGGTGTGTCCATCATAATCAGAATCATAACCAATCCATAAGAACTTAGGTTCTTCATTGAACCAATTGGCGATAGCGTCAATTTCGTTGGCACTAAATCCGTTTTCGGTGCCATAGATTGAACCAATTACTAGACCACTTGCATCACTCAATATTGATGAGTTTATTCCACCTAATGCCCAAACCACCTCATACCCCCGAGCAGTGAGATTCTGTTCAAGGTATTGGTCAAGTTCGTATACATATGCACTATACTGTCCATGGGAATAGTCAAAGACAATCTTTCCGAATCGTTGTTCTATTACGTCTACCAGAACAGTGTCAATCGCAGAGTGACCATCTTCATCAAAAACCTCGAGCGCGTAGTTATAGTGACCTATGGCTAAACCATCAATGTTAATGGAAATAGTCCCTGAAGTCCACGTTCCTGAGTCTATGACGATGGAATCCTTGTAGATATTATATGTATCAGGGGTGAAATCAGATACAGACCACGAGATTTTATTTCCTGTGGACCCGAGAGGATATACAATGTCACTTTGTGGTGTGATAGTGGGGGGTTCAACTCTGGGTATTGCTCCGAAATAACTAGGATTCCTACTAAGTGTTACATACTCTCCTGCCACATAGTCCGACACATTAAATGGACCAGAGGTGACCATTGCCTCAGATGGTGGATTGGGGCTCCAAGTGTTCCAGCCATCGAGACCAATACTCTGGAATACATGCTCCGGGAGAATCGGCTTATACCCTATATTGTGCAAGTGCCAGTATGACTCTGTTGTAAATTCAAATACGACACTCAAGCTTGTGGGTGCATAGGCTGCAGTCATCTCGACGAGGTCAGAACCATATGGATTTCCAGGAGTGTCATGATAGTAATTCATCGTAAACGCAATATCATTTGCATCTAAAGGACTTCCATCTGTCCAAGTAGCGTTTTCTATTATATCAAACGTGAATCTCGTATGACCATCGGGGACAGAAGGGTTATCAGCATGAGTCTCTGCAAGATAGGATTCTGCTAACCAGAAGACATTATTGCCATTGGGACCAACTCGGATTAGAGAGTCCCACATCTCCATGTTCACCAGTGTGGAATATTTTGAACTGGAAACCATGAAATTGAAAGAATCCATGTCTAAGGATATACTTGTTCTAAAGATACCTCCAGGTGATGCTTGTTGTACATTGAAGAAGGTCCACCAATTCGGTACGCCATTGCCTGGCTGATTTACAAAACCCTCAAACCTGTCATTTCGCCAAGCGTGGAACATATGGTTCTGGTATGTGATGATGTACGGACACTGATAGACCCAGATTTTCTGCATCTCGGCTGAGGCCTCATACACTTCATCATAGTCTGTTGAGTGTAGCAGCTGGTCCGCCCATGAGTCATAGGTTGCGTTCCTGAAGTTCGGGAAGTTGAGGAATTGCTCATCTGCGTTCCATGAGACCCACTCACGGCCTAGGAAGTCAACGTCCCAACTGCCGAAGTTCCAAGCAAGGAATACTATGTCGTAATCCCCGTGGTTGTTGAGCCTGCCAAGATACTCATAGAAGTCAGTGGGCTCAGAGGTTGCATCAACATGTAGGTCAGTTAGAGCATCTGCGACCCACGTACCAATCTCAATAGCTATAGGTGAGGATGATGCACACTCAACCAGGATGGGGTCGAATGGCCCGTTTGGTCCAACCATGAAATCTTCACCCTCGGGGATGAAAAATCCAGCGGCCTCTAGAAGCTCAATGCCCTTAGTGGGATTCGCTTCGTAGTATGTTTCGGTTAGTGTAGCCTCAATGCTCCATGGATTTTGCTTGGGTACAGGGGAGTCTTGTGAGTCTGACAGTCCCTCAAAGATGTCCGAGGAAATTCCATTTTTGTCCAATGAAAATGCCAATGCCCTGCGGAACGCTGTATAGTTCAACGGATACCTTTCAGTATTGAGCGTGACGAATCCGTAACCGTTCCTGAGCACACTAGTGACTTCGATATTCTCAGCGGCTTCCAGTGCTGGAACAAAACTCGGATCGAGGAAATCGCTAATCAAGTCAATCTCATCGTTTTGTAGGGCAAGAACCTGTGCGTCATCTTGGGTTATGATATTGAAAACGAGAGTATCAACACAGGCTCCTGATGATGCTTCTGAGGTGACCACGAGTGTTGAGAAAATTCCAATGACTAAAATAAACAGTATTGCCGCAGAATGCCCCTTTGTCACAACAAATACCCTCCAAGGTGTTTGATACTATTGTTCACACTGGGCTAATAAACAGCTCGAACCTTTGTAGCAACTAGAATGGTCTAGAGAGTTACATCGTGCATTTTCAGATTCCGGAGAGTCGAATCTTAAGGAGTGAAATCCCGCATAGAAAAGAACATTCTCTGATTCATCGAGTCCGATCATCTTCAAAGATTAGTATTATATCAGTTTGAGTGGTATTTGAACTATGAATCGCAAGCTCATCGCTCTGTTCTCAGTTTTCGTGGTTATAGGAGGTACGGTACTAGTCCTATTCATGGCAGATCGAGCTGCATGGAGCGGTCTCCACTGGGAGATAGAAGAGGGTGATGAGTTCACATTCGAGATTTCTGTCACTCAGCGAGATTTCTATCAATCACTATATCCAGTCACAAATTTCACACCACTGGATGGGCTTCGTATCATTGTACGTGTTGTGACCTTGCCTAACTTGAGCCAGAGCTACACTCCTGAGTCGTTCTTGACAGATGTGATTAGATTCCAAAAGACTACTTGCACATTTGAAAATGGAAGTCAACTTCCTTCTGAGTATGAATCGTCCCTTGTGCGTCTTACATCATATGCTCTCTTCCCAGTGGGAGCATGGACAGCTATAGACAACCTGTATCCGGATAGTGGTCAAGATCATTTATTCGAATACAACTATGCCAGTATAACTGACGACGTCTTGATAATTGGTACTCATAGGTTGAATATCGATAAGACTGATGACTGGTCTGCAGATGTATCTATTGTCGATGGAATTGCAATTACAAGTCGAGCCTATAGTGCCCATGGTGTGGACTATGCGTATGAAGTGATTCTTGACCTAGTACCATAGTGATTTTAGCTACACGCAATATTACTATATGCCACTAGGAGTCACCTAAAGAGCCACGCCTTCAAGAAGAATGAGATGAGAAGTATGCGCGGCTGGCAGTTCAAGGTCTGCTTGATGGGAAACGGTTTCGTAGGAAAGACAAGCATTCGCCGGAAGTACCTCAAAGAGGGCTTCAAGAGGAGTTACATACCTTCGCTAGGAGTGGATTTTGCTCAGAAGAGCATCACGTTTGAGGGAACCCCGACAAACCTGGTCATATGGGACATAGCGGGGCAAGACGCGTACAGAGGAATGAGAAAGAAGTATTACGGAGGCACCAGGGGCATGATTCTCGTTTACTCAGTTGTTGACAGAGATTCTTTTGATGATGCTGCAAAGTGGCTTGTCGAGGCTCATGAATTTGTAGAGGACCTCCCACCTTTGATTATTGCCAGCAACAAGGTTGACCTTCGTCCGGACCACCCAGCAAATGAAGTCGTTTCTACTGAAGAGGGTCAGGCATTTAGTGAGCGATTCGCCGAGCTATTGAACACGTCTGTCCGCTTCATCGAGACCTCAGCTCTTTCAGGTGAAAACATCGAGGCTGTCTTTGAAGAACTAACTAAGATGATGGTCGAGAGATACATACGAGAAACACCTGCAGAACGTGCAGAGAGTACAACTCCTTTCGTTTCGTCTCATTCTGAGACTTCAACTGAAGAATCAGCAGATGATGCTGTTAGCTCGGATGAGATTGCTACTTCCGAGGTGGACCCAGTCACATCTTTGGAGTCAGACTCTGAGTATCTTGAGGAGGATCAGATTGGCAGAGCAATGGTACAATTGAGAGAACTACGTGAAGAGTTGAGCGAAGCTGAGGAGGGCCTTGCGAAGGTTATGTCAGAACTCGAAACAAAGCTTTTCACTCTGAGAAATATAGTCCATGTCAAGAAGATTACCTATGAGCATTTGAAAGCAGAGCAGGAACAAACAAGGCAAGATTGGGCTGAGGCGTATGAAGAATATGAACGAATAAATGAGCAAAAGAAGGCGGAATTGGCCAAACGAAGCGACGAGATTAGATCCATTAGAGATAGCATCAACAAGATTGGCAAGACCATAAGACAACGCGTTAGTGATTTAGACATAAAGAGTATGTCTGGATGACTTTCGTTCGTTAGTACCATTACATCGATTAGTCATTGAATGACTCTCATCGTATACTCTGAATCAGGTCCGTCTCCAAGCGACTCAGTTATCGTGACTATAACTCCTTCAACAACAACTACCACGACGACCACAACCTCTACAACTACTACAGACTCAAGTACTACTACAGACACTACAACTACTACTTCACCAACAACGACCACAACGCCTGCAGAAGATTGGAGAATAGTAGAATCCTTGGAAAAGGTAATAGCCAAGCTCCTCGTTCTCTTAGGGATGGTGTTAGATTTGGGAGAACGAGATAATTGGTTATTAATCTCTGAGAGAGTACTTCGAATAAAAGGAAAGCCAGGGAAAATGGCGTTGCTGACCATGTCAATGGTGTTTCTTGCTGAGTTTGTTTCAGTTCTTGGGCTTTGGTCCGCAGGAAGGCTCGATGTCAATCTCTTATTGGATGTTAATTTCATTTTGTCAAATATAGCTGCAGCATTATTCTTTGGTCTCTTTGGGTGGGGAGCTCTCTTCCTAAAGAAAGCATACTACACTACAATCGACCAATTGACTTTCAAGGATGATGACGTAAGAGAGTCATTCCTTACGCGGGATGCTGTCTACTCGACAACTTATGCAGGTCTTGGAGTCATTATCGTCATAATCGCATTAGGAGCAGCTTTGAGCGTTTGGCCCCTGATTACCATGTTCTTCATCCCAGCACTTACACTGAATCTTATTCCGTTTTTGATAGTAGTTCTATTTCTAATGATATTGGTCTCACTTCTAGGTGTTGATTCAATGGGAGCCATTCCACGTTTGCTAACTGTTCCTTCAAGACTGAAAGATCACCTGCAAATCACATTACTTAGACCAGATAGGTGCGGTGGAGCCAAGGCGATTGGTGATTTCTATTTCATATTCACAATTCTTGCAGCAACCACGGGCTCGATTACTATTGTAATCTCTAGTTCCTTCCAGCAAGTCATAGTGGGCTATGTGTTGTCTGCGGCATTTCTATTATTAGCGCTCTGTGTCTTCCTCATTCCACAAATGTCAATCAGGGCAATACTTAGAGGAGAGAAACTGAAGCGACTTGAGGAGATCTCGGAGAGAGTTGAGATTCTGAGCAAGGATTATGACTCACTAGAAAGCGACGAAATGATGGTATCGTTTCTGCAAGTTCAATCCCTTATCATGTTGTACCATGAGGTTGAGAAGCTGAGAGAGTTCCCCTTTGAAACTGGTACATTGCAAAAAGTTGTAACAACTGCGCTTCTGCCGCTAATCTTCCAGATCATCTTTGTATTTTTCAACATAACGTAAAATCGATGCGGAAAAAAGCTAAGGCAATGGAATTGGAACACGTGTTCTAATTCTCGTCTTGATTCGGCCAATCTCTTCTTGTTACCTTAACATGTGCTGTTGTTTGACGATAGTTGTCGACGTACTTATAACACTGGATTGTCATGAGATTTGAAAGATGTCGCATTATAGAATGAAGGGAGCCGCCACCTAATGATGAACGACAATCGGATTTTATTAATATTCAGTGTCATGGTATTAGTACTTGCACCATTGGTTTCTACTTTTCCAATTGTGTCTAGTCCAATAAATGAAGCACAAATAGATGAGGAACCTGATGTTGTCGGAGAAGTAGCTGATATTTTATCCAAACTCAAGGATGAGGGAATTGATTTTGATGAATCTCCTCTAGCCGCTGAAGACATACCCATCTGCATTAAAGGTGAAGACAACACCTAGGTCATCAAATGACCCTACACCATTGCAATGGACATAATAGGTCCCCTCCTGAAATTGATCTTCATAGGTGTAAAACTCATCACGATCCTGCAATTCATGAGTGATTGTTCCTGAGCTTATCGGTTCACCTGATTCTTCATCAGTCACGTAACCATATATCGAAAAACCATATTGCGGTAAATATGTAATTCTAACCACCTCTAAAGTGAAACTCTCAATGTTTTCTCGCATGGAGTATAATTATCAAGCTCGCGAGAATCATAGCTCCAGCTGCAACACCTAGAGAGATTGTTAGAACATCTACAGGTTTTGGTGTAATATCAACTATAATGGTATGTGTGTCTACAGCTCCTAAAACATCCTTGACCTCAATCGTGAGGTTGTATGTCCCCCCTGGATAGGTACTCATATCATAAGTGATACCTCTGGTTGGAGTCCAGTAGCTACTGACAACACTCATTCCATTGACGAAAATTGTGTAAGTGTTTGCCTGCCAATCACCTGCAGTAACAGTCCAGTAAATCTGATAGCTGGAATCGCTTTCGTTAATTTCCACAGATTCAGGTCCTGTGACATCCAAGTACCATGATTGGAGTTTTTCCATAGCAGTTAGTGCAGACAGACTCAAGAACATGAAGACATTCACATCGTCCATTCTGAAAGCAATCTCAATGTCCGTCAGCCCTGATTGGTCTCGAAACACCAAATCACCAGTATGTTCGAATCTCATTCCATCAATTGGTAGATAGTTACTGGTCACAACCAGTGAGTCGTCTGGCATTGCTACAATTTGTGTAATGAGCCCAGAATACAAGGAGATTAGTGATTCTGACAATCCTACATATTCTCTTCTTGTGGGAAGATAGTACCCTATACATTGTTCTAGCTGTTCAGATGATATTGGTTGTGTGTTTCTAGGGTCACCAGCGGGTGCGGGAAAGTATCGATCCATGAATAGGTCGAGAATGTCATCATAATCACCTGTATCGGTATTAACTGAGATGAATATCCCTACCTCATGTTCGGGTATAAGAGCCATAATACTGGAGAAGGTGGGCATTCCTCCTGTGTGATATACTAATGACTGGTTGTTGTTCTTGGTTGTATAAAGTCCATAACCTACACCGTTTAAATCTGGATGCCCCTTAAATTGTTCAGCCTGCATCTCAAGAACTGTTTCTGTTTCTAAGAATTGGTCACCATCATAATTTCCTTCATTGAGTAGCATTATCATAAACTGCGCCATATCTTCAGCTGTTGATGCCATACCTCCGGTAGGAGGTACAACACAATAGTAGTGTAATTTTTCGATGAATGTTCCACCAAAATAGGAATATCCATGGGAGAATTCTGCATCAATTGAACTAGGGACCTGCTGATATGCTGTAGTAGAATCCAGTCCTAAAGGCGTCAACACTGACTGTTCAAGATACTCCTCATAGGAAATGCCTGTCACCTCTTGTACGACGAGTCCAGCTAATGAGGCTCCGAGGTTAGAGTAGGATTGTATATAACCAACGGGGTGAACTTGAGCAGGCATATTGACTTGGAGAAAATCCCTCATTGCCGGCATACTAGAATATGAAGAATAGAAGACTGGATCAAGACTCTCTTCGAATCCTGCTGTATGCGACATCAGGTGTGCAAGTGTGATTGGATCTGAGCCCTCTATCAATGGTATCTGGAATGATTCAAGATAATTGTTAATATCTTCATCAAGATCAAGAGTACCATTCTCAACTAATGTCATGACAGCAATTGCCATGAAGGTCTTGGAGATTGATGCGATACCAAAGAGTGTATCATTTGCACTCGCGAGGATTTCTGCGTCGACATCAGCATATCCATAACCTGAGCTTAAAAGAAGAGCACCGTCTTTAACCACCGATAGAAGAATTCCAGCCACATTTCTTTCATCCATGTAGTTGGTGACTGACTCATTCATGAAATTGGTCAGATCTGACTCATTAAGTTGAGCAGGTGAATCAGGAATTATAGGGTTAGCTATTCGAGGTTGAGTTTGAACAACATCTTGATTTGTGAATTCTACTGTTGATGATGGTGTAAGGTTACTCAAAAACAGTGTTACTATAATCAGGAATATCACTTTGGTATGTATGTTTCCCATTTCATCAACCCCTTCTTTGAATTATCGATGGACTAATCCTATTTCCACCGATTCTTCCAGTTTTTGTGAGATAGACCGACGAAACCAAAAGAACACCTGCTAAAACAGCAAAGAGAAATCCAACATTGAAGGTGATATTGGAAGTTGTTAAGGGAAAGAGGTCAGTGTCTGCATCAATATCATTGACTATCTCCGTTAGTGTGTATGTCACAGCGAGATTTGCATCTACAGAGTAATATTGGTTGGTAAAGACAATTACACCGTAGGGAACAGATGTCCCCTGGCCTAGGTTCACAAGCATATGAGATACGAATCCATATACAAGTCCACCGTGACCATCCCATTGTGCTCCAAAATCAAGCCAACCAAGATAATCTCTAGTAATCAGGTTCACGCTTTCCTCACTGAGAATTCTTGTTCCATTTGATACTCCACCATGGGAAAAGACAAGAGAGAATCGAGCCAAGTCGAAGATGTTGGAACGCATAGCACCTCCACCCATTCCAAGAAAATTGTAATGTGGTAAAGCTAGATTACCAGATCCGGGCATAACCTCGAATTCATACACATATGGAATAGCTAGTTTGTTCTCATCGTTAATGTCAGTAATGTTGTATCCCGTGTGGTCCATCCCTAGAGGAGTTAGTATATTATCAGAAACATACTCGTTGATTCTATCGCCTGATATGACCTCGATGATGTACGCTAACAAATCGAAACCAACATTGGAATAGATATAATGCGTCTCAGGTTCGTACGTAGTCCAGATTGATGACTCATAAACTGAGCCCGTTTCCAAAAAGTACTCACTAAACCACTCTGGGTATGACGGCCATTCTGGAATGAGATAATCAAAGCCAATCTTGTCCAGACCATCTCTATAGGTATGAAGATCCAGCGTGTCTGTATAGCCTCCCAAACTTGATGTATGCGAAAGGAGCATCCTGAATGTTATTGGTGTGTCCGGATAAATTGGGTTTCTCATAGTGAACGGTAGAATATCACTGACATCGTCATCAAGGTCAAGATGTCCTTGTTCATACAGCTGAAGAAGAGAAACAGTTGTGAATACTTTTGTAATTGATCCAATCATGTACACCATATCGGTTTCTGGTTGTTCCCCATAACCTTTAGCCCAAATTATATTGCTGTCTCGAATTATTGCTGCTGCTAGAGATGGTGTGTTTGATATTGACATCATGTTCTCAATGTATGAGTCAATACCAGGTTCATACAGAGTAATGTCCACTTGATTTGATTCTGTCACTCGAAGACCTGCAGGTGACCCTGAAACACCAGTGGTCAAAATCAACAGGATTGTAAAACTAATAGCTAGGCGTGCCTTTCCAGTCAATGAAACCAACCTCATGGAGTCATAGTCAGTTGAGTATGCGTTGCGTGTGTGACTCCTCTCAAAGTTTCAAAATTAAACGTAATCAGCTACTAATATGACCTATACTCAGCGCAATGGATGAAATGGTGAAGACTCTCCCACATAGAGGAAAAGGTCATTATCTGAATGGTAACAATGTCGATTACTCTTTGAATGTATAGGAAGAAGGTCTCTGAGTGAGTAAAATGACTGAGGAAGAGTTCAAGAAACGCTACAACGAGATCATCTCAAAACCACTTCCTGATTACCCTGAACAGCTGGATTTCTTGTAAGAAAGAATAGTGACCTTGATTGAACTTCGTTCTTGCTAATGTCCTGAATCTCTTGACATCATTTCTTGAGATTCTTGACTAGTTGTTCACTTTCCTGTAAGATATCGTGAAAGCAAATATTGCCAATATGATCAGCGGTATGTGAAATACTCCATTCCAAAACAACAACTCGGAGTACCACACAAAGTTGAGCAAGAAATTATAGAACCCAATTATCAATCCAATTATACTGGTTACTCTGAGCGTGGCAATGTTGACATTAGGAAAGTAGATGATGAGGATAGCTAGGTACACAGGCGTCATCATACAAAACGTAAGTCCAGCTTCATTGGCGACAATTCCAAGAGGATTGAGATCAGGTATCATGGTTGTGGTGTTCAAAGGATACCAGAAGGCAAGGAATGTAAATGGAATCACCCAGAGTGTTGAGGGAGTAAGGACGGGAGTTGAGAAGTCATTCTTCATAGCAAGAGATTCCCAAAACCAGAATACAGCAATGAGGATGAACATGATAAGATTTGTCAGGACAATAACGAGGCCAAAAGTTTCTGTAAATGCGATGCTCTGGAGTGTTGCGAATAGGACATAGGAAACAGCCACATATAAGCTGAAGACTTTGCTGACTCGATTTTTTAGGATTGGAATAGTCAGGAAGTGGAATTGTGATTCTTGTCTTTGTTTTTCTATTTTTGAGGAAGAGAAGATGAAAGTTCCTCCACAGGTAGTTGTCATGTTCTAAACTTGAATAAGCCCATCAGTTAATAATTGGAAACTGTTCCAGAATAATAAGCCAATCCACAAGAGCAATGAATTACTCCTAACTTTTCTGCCATGTTTATATACAGGCTGTAACCCAGATATGTACAACAGAACGAACGTGAGAAAGAGGAGAGATATCATGAAGAAGTTGGCACTCACTACAATAACTAGTGTGATGTTAATTGCTACATTATTATTACGTCAACATTCACACTGCTCTCAAACCAGTTCTCAGAAAGAAGAAATCCAACGATATCATCTACACTGCGTATATTAACAACCAATGATTTCCGTTACTCGCTCACAATGGAGAGGAGAGAGGTTTATTCAGGATGAGGAAAAACAAGGGAATTAAGTATCTTCCACTAGTTCTATTCATATTCATTCTCACAGTAGCATGGAGCCCAGAGCATGGAAATGCTGTTTCTGTCAGTTATATTGAGGACTTATCTACAACGACATACCTTGACAGTGGGAACACAACAGCAATCGGATGGGGTACTGGCACATTGACCCTGCCAGAGTTGGATCTGGAGCTTGTCGGATCAGTTTCGACAGCAGGCTCAGCGATATCCGTATTCGTTGCTGGAAATTTCGCCTATGTGAATGATGGAAGCCTTCGTGTAGTGAACATCACTGACCC
>JAUVHR010000143.1 GCA_030593165.1 Candidatus Thorarchaeota archaeon | reverse complement strand
ACAGCTACTCTTACACTCAAGTCATTCACCTTCGAAATCTCTATCTATTCCATTTGAGTCGGGTTGAACCGCACTTGATACAGATGTGGTCTTTCGCGTCTGCAGTGTCGGCTATTTCACCACACTCCACACATTCGAGAGATCCTGATCCGTCTCCCAAGACGTAGCGGCCTCCCTCTATACGCAGAACACAGCCTCGAACAAGCCCAGTTGCAATCTTCTTGCGGGCTGAGGACAGAACCCTATTGAACGTTGGCTGACTGATCTCCATCGTGATACTGGCATCTCTTTGACTTAAGTCCAAGAAGTCTGCCAACCTCAGCGCCTCGAACTCATCAACTGTAATGAGTATCTCTTCCAGTTCTCTCGCAGGAATACCCGCTGGTTTGAAAACTGAAACTGGGGGTTCTCGAGAAACCATTCTCCGTCGCTTATGTCGAGGCATATTTTGAATTCAGATTCACAGAATAAAAGGAGTTCGCTACGGTAGTCCAGCAACAGATTGCGCATCAATAGACCACATTTTAAGCGAATACCCAACCGTAATGCTAGTTGATACCTTTGGCAGCCCCATGTTATCTGTGCGGAACAGACTCGGTCCTAGATGGACTCTGCACGGAATGCTATAACAAGGAACATCCCCTCATCCAAGTAGAGTCTAATCTTGGTCTGACTGTCTGCAAGAGATGTGGAGCAGCAAAAACCCCGGAGGGATGGAAGACTCTTGCGTTGTCAATAGACGATGCAGACGGGGTTTTGGAGGCTCATCTGAACCTTCTTTTGGATATCTCCGTGAAACGCCTGTCAAAGAAAGTGGAGATCTCCTACGAAGTGACAAACCGCCTCGACAAATCACTATACATGATTTTAATTGCAGCAGGCTGTTCACACGTTTCTCTTCCTCACCACAAAGAGCATCACGAGATACAGGTTCGCTTTGCATATGAAACATGCAGAACTTGTTCCATGATGAGTGGGGGTTACTATGAGGCAATCCTACAAATCCGAGCAGATGGCAGACCTGTAACTGAGGAAGAAGAGGAAGAGATTACTGCTCTTGTAACCGAGCTTACAATAGCCGCATACGGCAAGGACAAACGTGCTTTCGTGATCGGATCCAGCAGTGACAAGTACGGAGTGGATTATTGGATTGGGTCGGAACACCTATGCCGTCGAATAGCGAGTAGAATCGAAACACGCTTCCTGGCCACAAGAAAGACGAATTACAAGCTCGTAGGACAGGAAAAGGGTGGTAAGGACAGGTATAGAATCACAGTGCTCGTACGACTGCCCAGATTTGGGACCAATGACTTCATCCTAATCGATGGGCGGCCCTGCCTGATTGTGTCGATGGATTTGGGACACATGAACTGTTATGACCTTATTCAGAGAACCAGATTCACAGTAACCCCCAAGAGTGTCAAATGGAAAACTGTGGAATTCCTCGCATCTGGTTCAGTTCGGCGTGAGTACATGATAGTGTCTCACGTCCACGGGCAACCCGTTCAGCTGATGGATTCGAAGACATTCGAAATGGCTGAAGTCGAAGAAGCCGTGTTTGATGGAGTGATTCCGGTGGGAGAAACAATCACTGCTCTGCTCCTTGAAGACTCGGGTATCATTCTTCCTCTTCCAGCACATAACACCGAGGCGGCTGAGAATTAATTTCGTCTCACTAGTCTATCTGATTCCATTTCGTTGAGGAGCTACGCTTAAATGGCCACTCAGGTGTTTTCCAGTAGTGGTCAATGGACATTTGGTCCGACCACCTAAGGATGATGATTTTGTCTAGAGGTAGAGGTAGAAGCAAAGGTCGTAAGCGCGGGCCCCCAGTATCAGGGGAAGAGGTATTCCGAGTTAAAACTCCTAGGCGCAATGAAGGGGAGATGTTCGGGATTATTATTCAGATGCTTGGTAATGATAGAGTTCGTGTCAGATGTGAGGATGGCAACATTCGTGTCGGCAGGATTCCCGGCAGAATGAAGAAGAGGGTTTGGATGCGAGTTGGAGACACACTCATCATTGTACCGTGGGCATTCCAGTCTGACGAGAAAGCCGATGTCGTACACAGATATCGTGGCAACGAGATCGAATGGCTCCAGAAACGTGGGCTACTGAAAATGTTCTAGTTTTGTCAAGGTTTTTCTTTTTTGCCCGTAAATGTGTATCTTAATCAGGAAGGATTGGGCTATCTATGAGTGAAGTTTGACCATGAAGCGTGCTGAATCTAAGCGCGAAGAGATCGAATCCGAGCTCGACCGCCGCAGAATGAAGCGAAGGAAGGATGCAGACGATTTCAAGGTAATAGAGGGCGTCATTGACACTCGTACATTGAAGACACTTTACAAGCTGCTCAATCGGGGGACCATTCGTGCTCTCCATGGGGTTATCAGTACGGGAAAGGAGGCCAACGTGTATCGCGGCGAAGATGCTGACCGCAAACCTGTTGCCGTAAAGATCTACCGTGTTTCAACAGCAGAAACGGACTTTATGTTAGAGTACATAGTCGGTGACCCTCGCTTTAGACGCATAAAGAGAAGGAGCCGAACTCTGATTCCTCTATGGGCGTTGAAGGAGTTCAAGAATCTCAAACGTTATCATGAAGCAGGATTGCGCGTCCCGGCTCCCATCGCCATCGAACACAATGTACTAGTAATGGAGTTCATTGGAGACTCCGAGAGCAACCTTCCCGCTCCACTAATCAAGAATATCCAAGTACCTTCTCCAGTTGATACTTTCAACGAAATCATGGAAATGATTGAGAGAGGATATACACAGGCCGGTCTAGTTCATGCAGACCTCAGTGAATACAACATTCTCTGGCACAACGGTCCCGTTTTCATTGATGTTTCTCAGTCTGTACTGAAGGTTCATGACAATGCCGCACGTTATCTGTACCGTGACATTCAAAACATAACGAAGTACTTCCAACGCTTGGGCGTAGAGACAGAAACACCCAAGACAATAACAAAACACGTATTGGCTCTCGCAGAGAGTGATTAACCAAATGATGACTCGTGAAACAGTAAGAGTGCCTTCAGACAGAGTAGGTGTGATTGTAGGACGCAATGGACGAGTGAAGAGAAGGATTGAGAAACTCACCAACACGCGAATCGAAGTAAATCCAGAGGGTATTGTAACTATCACTTCTCCTGAGAATACAGAAGACCCCATTCTTATTTGGAAGGCACGCGACATGGTTCGCGCTATAGCCCGAGGTTTCAGTCCGAGTCGTGCATTGACTCTCATTGATGAAGATGCACGGCTAATCATTATCTCATTGAGAGATGTTGTTGGTACATCTCCCAATCAACTGAAACGCGTGGCAGGACGATTAATCGGCGAGAATGGCAGGACCAGGAGAGTCATCGAGCAAATAACAGAAACCAAGATATCTGTTTACGGTCGTACTGTATCAATAATCGGTGTCGACCCAGGCTTGGAATACGCTCAAAGAGCCATTCAGATGTTGATTAGCGGCGCCCCTCATAGTGCGGTCTATTCAAGGCTGGAACGGATGCGACAAGAGCTTCATCGATATCGGTCTGAGCTTTGGGAAGAGCACATCGAGTGATCCTCACATAACGTAATACGCTCTCTAATATCTCCAACCCGAGATGATTGACCGATACACTATGACCCAAGTAGTTTCGACGGGTGATTTTATCAGCATCTCTCCCTCGGAGTTCTTCTACAGAAATCGCCAGATGGCTGGGTTTGGAAATCCTACCCAGGCTGTCTATTCCACAGTGAGGGAGCTTGTCGAGAACAGTCTAGATGCATGTGAAGACGCCCAGAAATTACCAGTAATCGATGTTCGTATCAGACGTGAATCCTCGGACATTATTCAATTGTCGGTGTCAGACAATGGTACTGGCATACCGGAAGAACATGTACCCAATGCGTTCGGACGTATCTTCTATGGCAGCAAGTATGGGATGCGTCAAAAGCGGGGAACATTCGGTCTCGGAGTTACAATGGCTGTACTATACGGCCAACTCACAACAGACTCACCAGTTACGGTCAGTACACAGATGGATGAAGGTCATGGTCTAACATACAAGATTTTCATTGATGTCGAGAAGAATGAACCGATTATCGAGTCTAAGCATCTTTCACGGAGGAGCGGTCCCGGTACCGATGTTTCCATCAGACTAAATGGAGATGTAAGACGTGCCAAATCAAGGATTATCGAATACCTGCGAATGACCGCAGTTTCATCTCCTCATGCTCGAATCATACTCGAATTCGAAGACCACGATCATCTACACTTTGGTGGGTCATCTACCACCCTTCCATCTCCCTCTCTGTGCACTAAGCCGCATCCACGGGGTGTTGATAGAGAACTCCTACGGCGACTGCTTGCTGACCGTGGCCAAAAGAGCCTGATTGAGTTCCTCATCGATTCTTTTCAGCAGGTAGGCGATCGTACGGCCAGACGGTTCCTACGTTTCATGGCCCTCGACCCCAAGATACGGGCTGATTCGCTCACAAGAGAGGACCTCTCCCGTCTTAGTAATACTCTTCGAAGATTCGATGGGTTCAGTCGACCTGACAGCAGATGCTTGAGCCCCATCGGCGAGTTTGCATTCAAAGAAGCGGTTTCAGCAGAGTTTGGAGTTGATGTGTTGACATATGCCAAACAGGGGCCTCTTGAATGGGAGGGACACCCACTATTGATTGAGGGCGTTATTGCCACAGACAATGGGGCGAGTCAATCAGAAATACCATCTCTGCATAGATTCGCCAATAAGGTTCCACTGCTATATGATGCAAGCGAGGGTGTTCTCATGAAAACACTTCGCAAGGTGACATGGAGTAGGTATGAAGTAGAAAAGTCGAAGACCGTTTCGCTTTTTGTCAATGTATGTTCAACAAGAATCCCTTACATCGCAGCTGGAAAGCACTCTATTGCATCTTCCACACAGATTGAAGACGGAGCACTCTCACTCTTCAGAGAACTCGGCAGGCAATTGGGGAAGTCTGCAGTGAAGTCCAGTCAGTCCAAGCGGAATGCTCGTAGGATGCGAGAATTCACACGGAGTTTTAAGATCATTGCCAAATTCAGTGCCGAACTAGCTAATCGTGCCACTCCGCCATCGACAGTAGGCCTTGTGAAGTCATTATTCGAGGTTGATGATCATGACTAATCCTGAATCTGCCACTTCCATTCTCAAGGACCTCGGAAGCCGCATTGTTGAGGATATTGAGAATGGGCGGTTTCCGATTCTAGAGTTATTAGACCGGCGTACAGGGAACATTGTCTTCAATGATCATAGTCAAGAGTTCATCCTTGGCGCCTCTCACGTGAAAAGAAACTCAAGCAATAGCCGACACGTACGAAGCTTCTCACAGCTTGTATGGGTTGCAAGCTTCGCGAAGCAGCTCCTTTTGGCCAATCGAACCAGCTCTTTAAGGGATCTTTACTATTCCAGTGAGGCGTTTGGAGTAGACTTCACAGATCAGTCCGAGTCTGACCGTGTTGTTGGAGATTTGGAGTGTTTGACCGGTCTTGCCCGTGAGGAACTTGGCATATTTCCCGAGGAACGATCGTCGGTGTATGGTAAGGTGACAATGCGCTATACAGTATCCGGATATGAAGGGAAGACGGTTGACTTGACCATTAGTCCAGATGGGCTCCCAATAGGTCCGGCTCTCATGACCGCTGAACCAGTAGAATCAGATGCTGAAATAGTTCTCGCAGTGGAGTCTGGTGGCATGTTCTCACGTCTTATCGAAACAAAGGCGTGGGAGCGTTTCAATGCGGTCTTGGTACAGCTAGGTGGCCAAGCCCCACGTGCAACACGACGACTTATGCACAGGTTTCACAAAGAGCTGGGGCTCCCTGTCTACGTGTTTACGGACGGAGACCCCTGGGGAATGCACATAGCAAGAGTCATCATGTGCGGTAGCGCGAATTCAGCTCACGTTCGGCACCTGACGATTCCGAATGCGAAATGGATTGGAGTGACCCCGGATGATATAGCGGACTTTTCACTCCCCACAGAATCGATGAACAATGCAGACCTAAAGCGCCTTGATGACCTATCGCGTGATGTGAGATACACTGGAAAAGACTGGCAGCGTTACATCGAAGAGTTCCGGGAACTTCGTATGAAGGCGGAACAGCAGGCCTTTAGCAGACATGGCATTGACTACGTGGTGGATACCTATCTCCCTGAGAAACTGGCTTAGACTAGACTGATTCCCATAAATTGCGCAACAAGGATTGTCAGTATTGCTCCATAGGCAAGGACTGCTTGGAGCAGAATGAGCAGTTTGACGTTTCTGCTCTCTGTCATCTTGGCTGAGAAATGAGGCAGTACCCAGTACATAGTATATGGTCCTACGACTTCAAGTGTCCCATCTTCACGCGGACTCGCGAACTTTGCGTATTCTATCCCTGTCCGCTTCACGTGTAGTCTGTAGAACAAGTAAAGGATAAAATTAAGGCCGAACGGTATGTACAACACAATCGCCAAACGATCCATATTGCCAAGGATTAATGCAGCACCCATTGCAGCACCCATGGCCAGTCTTCCAACATCACCTGGCAATATCTTGGCAGGAAATCTGTTGAACCAGAAGAAGCCCAACGAAGCTCCCAGCAGAGCTGCCATAACAATCCCTGTTTCCACTTGATCCAAGACTTGACCTGTCATGAATGATTGAAGAACCAAGTACAATACTACAGCAGATGCATTCACACTGGTTAATCCAGCTTCAAGACCGTTCATACCTCCATACATGTTGGTTGAGTCGATTATGAACGTCATCATGAGGGGAATGATGATGAGCGGATAGATTGGCCCTAGATCCAACACTCCAATGAACGGAACATGCATGGTTGTAGTGCCCACATTCATTGCCATCATTGGGACCGCCGCCAGCATTGGCAACAGAATCTTTGTCCTGTTACCGAAGTCCAGATTGTCATCTAGAAGTCCGATCATCCCAGCCATCAAGATCGAAACGAGGGCGGCTAGCAAAGCAGGATTCACCAACCCCTCCTCTATGAACGTAGTTATGCCTATGATGATGAGCAGACCTGTCACCATGGCAAAGAGCAGGATGAACCCGCCCCCCTTGGGAATGTCAGGTCTTTCTGGCTTGTGCACATCAGTTCCAGTGACACCTCTTTCTTTCAGCAACTTGATTGTGGCGGGCATTAAAGTGACAACACAAACAAATGAGATGATGACTGCTAGTAAGAGGCGTAGCACTTGTTGATTCACCCTACTCTACCGTCACTACTTCCAGTTTTACACCTTTCGGGAAGCGCAGACTCTAGTGCATAGGTTAAACGTCCGAAACCTATTTTAGCAGACCAAAGGTTGGGGCGCATCGTTCGCGGTCCAGTGCGGCCTCCGCACCTCCGCGAGCTCTAAGAACCATGGTGAATCCTATTGAGCCTGTTGCAAAGAAGAGCAGCAACAATTGCATTGCTAGCTCTATTCTTCATGAGTAGTGTCATGGCCGTAGTACCTACAACTGACACATTTGGCCCTCAAGCAGTGGCTCAAGACGTAGGCCAAGGACTGACACTGTCGGAGTCAAATCTGAATATTTCGATTCCTTACGTTGACGAGCACTACGGGGCTGCCGATGGAATTATTGATCCGAAAGAGTATGCATACAACTATACAGATCCAGCAACTGGTATCACCGTCTTCTTG
>JAUVHR010000245.1 GCA_030593165.1 Candidatus Thorarchaeota archaeon | reverse complement strand
AGAGCGACAAAAAAGGGACCGCAATAAGCATAGCAGCTCCACCCAAAGCGAGTGGACTGTTGACAGCCATTGCACTGAAATTGACCCCTACGTCAGCCCAGAACACTGGACCTGCCGCAATGGCAATCGCTGCGAATGGTAGTACGATGATTGCAAGGAGAAAGCCGACCAGAACTAGCATCCCGAGGTTCGCAAGGAAGTAACTTAGCATGTTATTCTTCGCGAGCTTAAGGCTCGATTTCAGGTCGTCAATGATTGTTCCAAAGGTTGTTGACATTGTATTAACACCAAATTGTGTTTTTATCTACCCATTACAGCACACAATTCCTATTTAAATGTTTGGTGATTGTCAAACGTTCAACGCTTGGTGTTTGTTGTTTGGCAACAGTCGGTCAGCGAGGAGTCGACGAGGTAGTCGAAGGGTTCAAGTGCGTACAATGAACAGTACTCCTGAGTGTGTGAGGAGAGATGACCAGAGCACTGATTATCTACGAGAGCAAGTTTGGGAACACTGAGCAAGTCGCTCGGGAGTTAGCAAAGGGACTGGAAGAGGTTGGTGTGGAGACCCACCTCACAAAGCCAAAGGGAATGAAACTAGACGAAGTAACATCCTTCGATGCAATTCTTTTTGGATGCCCGGTGCACATGATGGGACCGACACGTGGTATTAAGAAGACAATTGACAAGGTGGGCAAGATAGGCGTATCCGGAAAGCTGACCACTGCCTTTGAAACCTATGCTGGGGACCACATGGGGAAGGCAGTCACCAAGATGGAAGAAAGGATAGCTAAGAAGATGCCCGGTCTTGACCTCGTGAAACCTGGATTCTCAGCTCTGGTTGAAGGGTACAAGGGGCCAGTTGCAACTGAAGACCTGTCCAGGGCAGTTGAGTTTGGAAAGATGTTGGGGAATAGACTCCAGGGGTGACTCCGTCCTTCCAGAATCAAGTGGTACTCCAAATGGGCTCCAGCAACCAACACACCCGGATACTCCATCAGCCGACAATGAAGAGGCCCTATAGATTCATAATGAAGGATTCCTAACAGAGAGATAGAGAGGGATAACGCGTGGAACCAGACAGCGAGCAGCCTGATTTCGATCGTGCTATGTACCTTGAGATATTGCGAGAAGACCTGCCCATGAAGCGCTATGTTTCACGAGGCGACATGCGAGACTCGGTGGATATCCAGGGACCGCATGAAGACGTGGATAGAGTAATCAACAGGGCACTCGGCTTTGTCATGAAAGATAGGACCCCAAGATTTCAACCTGTGCTGGGACCAGCTGGAATGGGTAAAACTCACCTGTTTTGGACACTGAAGGACAAAGAGGATGAGTTTACAAAAGGGAAGTATCTCACAGTCTATGTGCCTTCACCGCCTGCACCAGTGAGAGTCCCACTACACTTCCATGCCTGCATAGTAGACGAAGTAGGAGAGGTTCTCTTCGAAAATGCTGTAGACATGCTCATCACAAAGCTCGGGGGACTGCGAGGTGCAACTCACGAGACCTACGACTACAATTATGCTCTTGACCGAATTCTTATCGAGTATCCAGGAATCTCAGCAGACGTAGTGAAAGTCCTGCTTCGGTACCGCCTCGACCCGGCCCACCGAGACCTCTCAAGACGATGGCTGCTTGGAGATGCTCTCAACCATGAAGAGATCGAGAAGCTGGATGTCAGGACAATCTTGGAAGAAGACGACGTAACAATGGCCACCCTCAACCTTCTGATGGAGGGCTCTGAGACTCCAATGGTGCTCTTCTTCGATGAACTGGAAGGCCCATTCAATACTCATGGCGAGGAGGGTGAGAGGCATTTCCTCGAGGTCATCAAGCGGTTGTACAATGAAGGCCAGAACATAATGATAGTAGCTTCATGTCTCACGGAGATCTGGGACAGAGTGTATGGGATTGCTGACGGACCAATGAGATCGAGAATGGAGAATCCAGTTCATCTTCGAAACTTCACTCGGGATGACATCAAGGAGTTCATTGCAATCAGCATGAATCAGTACTGGTCAGAACAGAACATTGAACCCCCGCCTGACCCGATTTTCCCTGTGCGCGACTCTGACATAGACGAGGCCTTCGACCACTCCCAAGGAAATCCCAGAGATGCAATCAAATTCCTAATTCCTCGAATTGAGGAGATAATCTTCGGAGAGGCCGCGAAGCACGTTGAAGAACAGGCCGATTATGTGATCAAGCTCACCGCATCAGTGGTCATAAGCGCGATTTCCTCGGCCTTGACTATTGTGGGAAAGCGTATGGGAGTGGAAGTGGAACTTGTTATTGCAGAAGGAGGGTCAAAGAAGCAAGCCACCGCCATTCTCAAGCTGACAAAGGGAGAGAGCGTTCAGAAGATCTGTATAGATGTTGCCAATGTCAAGGATTGGGACAGAAGCGGAGGAGTTGCTGCGTTCTACTCAGTCAAGAGACTCAAATCGATGTTGGATGAGGGTCTTGCTGAACTGGCAATTGTTGCAATTCCCGAGGGTACCGGAGGAGCGAAGTTTACGTCACTTGGCGACGAACTTGGCGAGAAACTCGTGATGCTAAGATTCAACATTGAATCGGGCACTGCACTTGTAGAGGCCATAACGAAGGGATCACTCAAAGCTGAGCAAAACGATGCATTCACGGGAGTCGTTCAAAAAGCATTCCCAGAATGAACATAATCTCTCTGTTGAATACCATTGAGCAACCTTCAAGTGGTGCGGTGTATGATTAATCATGACATGACCTCAGATTCCCAGAAAACCCTCGACTTGGCAAAGAAAGAGATCAGCGAGGGTGGATATGACTCTGCAATTCTAAAGCTTGATAACCTAGTATCTTTAGAGCCGGAAACATCGGCGATTCACGTTGAGGCTCTACTTCTAATTGGTCTAATCAGTTGGCAGAGGGGAGTCTATCATGAGGCGACTGAGATTCTTGCCAGTGCTGAGAAGTTGGGAAGAAAACACGGCTTCAAAGCACTGCAAGCCGAGGCAATCAGAGTTACTGGTAATGTGTTAAGCGACCTCGGGCAGAATGCGGAGGCAGAAATAGAATACAACAAAGCCTTGTCCATTTTCGAGAAAATCAACGACTTGAGCGGCATAGGAAGGTGCTTCAACAATCTTGGAGTAACCTGTGCTGAGAGAGGCGATTATGAGGGGGCCCTCGAATTCTACGAGAAGTCTCTCAAGACACAGAGAGAAGTAGGCAATGATATGGGCATCGCAATTGCCCTTAACAATATCGGAGAGGTGCACCGGTTCCGAGGCGATTACGACGAGGCTGAGCGACTCTTTGAAGAGTCACTAAAGATGGATGAAGCAAGAGGTGACACCTACGGCCAAGCTATCTGCTGGGGGAATCTAGGAGCAGTGTCGGCAGGAAAGAAGAACTATGAAGAAGCCGAAAAAAGGGTCAAAACAGCGGTTGTCATCTTCGAGAAACTAGGGACCTTTGACAACGTGTATGTCGAGATACGAGGTTCCCTCGTCGGAATCATGGCAGCTACAAGAAGATTTCCTGAGGGACAGGCCAATCTCCATGAGATTCAAAAAGCCGCCAAGAAAATCAGGTCGGATTACTCAACCACAGTTGTAGAGTTCTATAGTGGTCTGCTTGCTCAGAAGCAGGGGAATCTTTCATTTGCCAGACAGCATTACACTCATTGTATCGAGTACGCTCAACGTGGAACCTCGTTCGAGTATGAGCTGCTTTCTCTCATTCAGATGGTAGAGCTCGAACTTCAGAATTACAGACTGACTTTTGAAAATGAGTTCTTGGAGGAGATGGAGAAGAAACTGAAGCAGGTTCTCGAGCTTGCGGCGAAGACCAACTCATTCGGCGCTCTTGCAGAACTAACGATACTGAGCGCTCTGCTTTGCATTGAAAACCAAGATCCGAGAAGCGCACTTGAGGAGTTATCGAGAGCCCGTAAGATTTGTATTGACAAAGGCTTCGCCCGTAGAACCGACACTATTGACAGACATGTCGAGAGGATTGAGCGAAGTCTGGAGTCTTCTTCTGGTGCTCAGCCCCAAAGCGTAGAAGATAAAGTAAGGCGAATGCACAAGTACATTGAGGAATGCCAACGCCTCGTTCTGGCCAGCAAGTAAGGCGTTTTTTTGTGGCAGATGAGAAGAAGGAATGCAGCACACCCCTTCCTGCTATCTGCATGACGATATTAGATGAGTTTCTTAAGCTCGTCTAGGAATCGATCTGCTTGCTTTGCTCCCAATCCCCAAAACTTCGGGTCGGTTATGTCGTGGCCGACCAGAGCGATTTGATCCTTGGGGCTCAAGCTCCCTCCAGCTGCGAGCAGTTTCTTGAAGTGAGTCATGAACTCAGGGTCACCCTCATTATAGCTCTCATAGAGAGCGTAGACTAACATCTGTGCAAATGAATATGGCCAGTTGTAGAATCTGTAGTTAGGTATGAAGTGGTGGGAAATCCGTGCCCATTCATATTCCATTCCAGGGGACATTGACCAATCGACACTATCTCCGAAGATTCTAGATTTGGCAGCAGTCCAGAGACCACACGCCTTGTCTGCGTCCAACAACGCACCATCTTGGATTGTGCGGTACATGCTCTTCTCGAACAGAGCTCTAACTCCCACATAGTAGACTGTATAGAAGAAGTCACCTAGGACATGAGCAAGGATCTCCAGCCGTTTTTCATCACTGTCCGACATACTGAGCAGTTTCTCTGCGAGTAGCAGCTCACCGAATATACTCCCAGCTTCGGCCATGCAGGCCCCCGATTCATAGTTGGAAGGCATCTGAGCGTGGAATGTCATGTGACCCTGCGCAGCATGTCCGTTCTCGTGAGCAAGCACGAACACGTCACTCATTGTTCCGTTGAAGGAAAGGAGGACGTACGACTTCTTAGCTCCCGGCCACCATGAGCAGAACGCACCACTGGTTTTACCCACTCTATTGGCGGCATCAATCAGTCGACTAGTGAACATATCCTCAACGACATTCCCTATGGCACCGTCGAATGCTGTGAATGAGTCTACGACAACACTCCGTGCCTCAGGCCAATCAAACTTCCATGCGGGTTTCTCCGTAATCGGGGCAATGATATCATGACCAGCCAACTTATCCAGACCCATCAACTTAGCCTTCAATTTGAGGAACTTCTGGTATTTGTCCGCCGTACCCTCTATGGTCTTCAGTAGCGACTCTACTGTCGCTTCATCTACATCATTGGCCAGAAGAGCCTGCATCATTGTTGACGGCATTTTTCGACGCTTGGTCATTGTAACGTGGTCCGCACAAATTGACCTCAGTGCAGTACCATGTAGGAGTTTGTCATCTGCGTAGCTCTTGTACAGAGTTGTGCTTGCCATCTCACGAACACTACGGTCAGGGTT
>JAUVHR010000042.1 GCA_030593165.1 Candidatus Thorarchaeota archaeon | reverse complement strand
AATAGGTCATCCGCAGGATCCAGTCACGTACTGACACGAGTTCGTCATAACAGCCCATCCAATCCATGTTGCTGTAATGGGATCGTGCTCTTTCAAAACCATCCAAAGCTTCTTGCTGCGCAGCGAGGGTTTCGGGTCTCTCGAATTGTTCAAAGAGAGCAATTCGATCCAGGTATGTGTTCCAGAGATCTAGCTCCATCTGGTCCAGATATGTTCCCTGTGCCCAGTTGCGATCAAAGGTGGCCGTTCCGTTATGGTATCCGAAGTAACCCATTGGGCTATAGCTGAAGTCTCCTACGTAGTGACCGTAGCTCCAGGTATGAGCAACCCCTACGGCGTGCATCGTTTCATGCAGCTGCACAGCAGAGATGCCATCCTTGGGAGTGATTCCGTCTGGTCGATAGTATCGTTCCAAGGTCTTCCAGATGACAGTCTGTCCACCACCCCCGAGACCAGTGTATGTCCGACCATAGACGTGCATCTCCATGTTCTGCTTGATGAACACGACACCGAAGACATTGACATTGGTGTCTTCAGTATCAACATACAGTGGCCGCATGTTGTCGTAGATGGCCTCGAACATCGCGTAACCATCTACGATTGTCTTGTCATCCCCATCTACGTACGCATTGTCCCAGAAATAATACTCCCAGACTGGGAGATTCCCAATGTCAAGAAAGTCAATCTGAACGTCCCAGTCAAAGAATGGCATGAACTCTTCGAGGTGTGCCTTTTGGACCTCCGCATTGGTGACCCATCTGAGACTATCGACAGTGACACCTTGATCAACATCCATCGCGATTACTAGACCTCTCAATAGTCCTCTATCAACATAGGGTGCAAGACGGTGCTGATTCGGTACCATGAGGTGCGTGATGGGGTTTTCGATGTACTCTCTCAGATACAGGTTCAGAGAAGCAACATCACTGGGATTCTCAAGGTCAAGTGTGGCAAGCTTGTCTTCAAGGTCCATTGTGCAATAATCAGGATGGTCTGAGTAAGGTGACTCTCCCCACCAGATGCGGGCCCATTTCAGATACCACTGGTCTGCAGATGGATCAAGAACGAAGATGTTCCCCTTTCTCCCTCCGAAGCCAGCATACTCGAGCTTCACATCTGGATTCAACTCATTGTCCCATTCCAATCGAAACCAGTCTTGAGTCTCACCTGTGTCTGGATCAACAGGGTGGTAGTCATACCAATGTTCCAGAGAGTGGTCCGGCGAGTCGAACTCACTGAAGTTGAGGATGTAGAATGTATATCCTAACTCTGGTGGTGTCACTGCTGGATTCTCAAGAAGCCAGTCTTCGACAATGTAGGCGTCAATCGCTCTGCCAGCTCTCGGATAGAAGATTCTCTGGGGATCATCTAGATGGGTTTCTTGATACTCAAGAGCCGCCTCATCCAACCATGTCCCGGTTTCTGAGCCATTCAGAGAGTTGTCTAGCATGAGCTGCCGAAGGCTGTTTACATAGGACTCCTCCGCATAGGCGATTTCATACTCAACATTGTAGACTATCTCCCCAACAGCTGGAGAGAATAATCTCTCTTCAGGCAAACCACCCAGAAGTGTTGACTCATCTATCACTGCTTCTGCATAATTGACTAGTACGATGTTGATTGTCCAGTTACGTTCTACGACAAGGTCCTGACCAATGATGAACTGTCTGTCATTTGCAGTAGAGTCTATTGGACTGACTGTGGGCACAGCAAGGGCAATCAACAAACAGAATGCTAGAGCAATCAAGGGGCGCATGTGGTGGAACTCTAGCTTGAAGTAATATTAACTCGTTGGTCTCAGTAGGCATAATGACGCATGGATGCTGTTCCTCTCCGACACACCGATGATATCAGATGCTATTATCAAATACTACCTAATAACAAACAATATATAGGAATGGGGTCGTCATCTCGTATAGCGTCGGTTCAGAATTCAACAACTATCCCCCGATTTCTGCATCCTACCCTGGATGCTTGAACCCCCCTCGACCAAAGCACGAATTCTACCTTTGCCGGCGCTACTCTCTCTCTCCTCCGAGTGCTTTGGGTCGTGGTTCTCCATGACCCATCTCTTCCTTTTCTCAGTCTGCCAAGTAGTGACGGAACGCGCTAAACTTATCACATAAGAATTCTAAAGCTGTTCCTGAGTCCAAGGAGTGAGAACAACTTGGGAAAATTGAAGGAACTCCTCAAACGCGCAGGCAAAGGGATTGTCATCACTGCTGCTAGTGTTATCGCCGGTGTCACCCTTGGGCCAATTGCGGGCGCGGCTCTAGGCGGGTTCCTCTCAAGAACTATGGGAGAAATCGGGGTCGCCATAAGCGAAGAGATTGTAGGGGAAGTTATTCAGGGTCACATTGAAGATTCCGCAGACGGCCTTACGGGGCTAACGACCCCCCAGAAGATGGAGGAGGTCGCTAGTGAGGTTGCAGAGAGGGCAGGTGTTGACAAGGAGGAAGTCCAAGCAGCTCTCCAGTACAGCTTGAGAGAGCTTCAGGGAGCTATGTCGTTCGTTGTCCATCAGTTACAGGAGGACCATGCACTTCTCGGGGAGGTCCTTCTACTCGCCAGGGAAACCGACGTTAAGGTCGATCGTCTCCTTGATGAAAGCAGTCAGGTCCAAGACGCATTGCAAGAGGTACTCTCTCGCCTTGATGCAATGGAGTGCGGGCTTGACATCTCATATAGGAAGTTCATCGGAGGCTACTCTGACCCAACTCGCCTTACTTTCGAGCGGCTACTCATCATCAGCAAGTTGCAGCGTCAAAGGACACTGGTTGCATCTGGATTTGGTATACGATATGATCCCGAGCTTTACGTTCCTCGACAGAAGGAAGAGGCACGCTTCAAACGGTTCATGGGTGACGCTGGAATGTCTGACCGCAACATCTTCGTCGTCCTCGGAGGCGTTGGTCTTGGCAAGACATGGTTCCTCTCACGAATGTCATCTCAAAGCTTAGAGATGGGCTCTCCTACATTCTTCATCCCATTGATTCATGGAATCAACTCACTAACAAGCCTCTTCCAGGTGGAGAATATCCCTGCATTGGTTCAGGTACTCGATCCAATCCTTAGGGAGGCTCGAGAACACGCATTCTTCTTTCTCGATGGCCTTGACGAGATGGATGCCCGGAAGCTGCGGCAGTTCTTTGGCGCACTCTCAGCGTCCAGAAGTAATTCAATTTCTTTCATCATCTCATGTCGTGTAGCTGACTGGATCTCGAGGAAACCGATAATGATGGGTTCAAACGAGATTGAATATTACATCTATGGGAACAAGGAAGTTGCGGCTACAGCTCGCGCCATGGGGATTGCCACTCCTGTTTCAGTCTTGATGACTGAGTTCACGAGACCAGAGATGGAAGCCGCCATGCGCCGTTACGATTTTCCAGATGAAATCCCAGCAGACCTTCTTCCACTTCTAAGCAAACCATATGTCATGCGGCTCTCGGCACAGTGGTACAGTGTCTTTGGCATTCTGCCATCTCCCAGTTCTCCCGAGTTTCTAGACCTATTTGCTGGTGGTCCAAAACACGCGGACTCAATATTCCGAAGGCTCGGTATCTTGAGAGAGCGCGACGTCCTTTATGCAACTGTTGAAGCTTTGATAGAAGCCAGAGCGGAAGCACTCAGAATTGAATTCCTGCCACTCACGTCAGAGTCTACTACATATCAGACTCTGATATCATCTGGACTTCTCAGGGAGCGTCTGGATCGAACGGGAACTCTGATTTCTCTCAGTCCAGATTTTCAAGTGCCGCTTATCGCGCTGGCAATTCTGCGTTACGAGAGAGATGAACAGAGAATAGAGCAGATGCTTTCCATTCTCTCGCAGTGGATCCCGGACAAGGCACAAATCATCTCACGAATTGTCACGATTAGCTGCGGAATGGAATCTGTTGTGACTGAACAAGAGGCTGAACTCGTCCGATCTCCTCACATAGAAATCGAGGATGAAGCTCATGTTGACGAGCCCCCACCAGAGTCAAGTCCCCCAACGCCCAGAAAGAAGGAGTTGACGCAGTTTTTTGCACCTTCAGACTCAGCAACTGAGGAGGAAACAACAGCAAGAGTGAAGCCTCCTCCCCGTACAACGACATCCATTCAGCCAATTGAACCCAGAGCAAAGCCGACGACCCATCCAGAAGCCGTTCAAGACCTGAAGTTTCTACTTGAAGATACAGACTTGCGAGTGCGCATAGCTGCCACACTGGGAATGGGATTGGTCGCGGCAAGGCTCACGAACTTGCAGGAAGGAATCGACATTCTCTCTCCTCTCCTTGAAGACGCAGATACAGACTACCGGACCGGTGCTCTATGGGGTATCGGAGTGATATCCGCCCGCTTCAGAGATACATCAAAGAAGATTAAGTTAATGCAGCCCCTCGTGGAGGATTGGGAGTGGGCAATACGCCGGACTGCAGCTTTCTCAATCGCTCTGGCAGCCTGCAAGATTGATGACTCCAAGAAGAGAATGGAAATCATAGAACCACTGCTCAAGGCAGACGATGGGCAGGTTCGAGCTGGTGCCGCCGAAGGTGTTGGCCTAGGTTCCATGTCACTTACAAGGCCTGCAGAAATGGTTCCACTACTCAAACCCCTGCTTGACGATAGCTTTGATGACGTACGCGGTGGTGGCTCATTTGGACTTGGAATGGTTGCAGCGATGACGCCAGATCCTAAGGAGTCGCTGGACGCACTCACTCCTTTAGCTACTGACGGATATGGGAAGGTGCGTGGCGGTGCAATCATGGGGATGTCATTAGTCGCAACGCGTATCCCAGACGCTTCTGGTATTATCAAGACTGTATCCTCTCTTCTGAATGATAGGGACATCGATGTAAGAGCAACAGCCGGACTCGGTCTAGGTCTTGCATCAGCTGGCATGCGTGATCCGTCACAGATGATTCCCGTCCTCAAACAAGCCCTTGACGATTCAGAAGAGGATGTTAGACGTGGTGCCGCACTTGGAATAGGTCTCGTGGCCACCCAGCTGCGAACTCACAAGGTTATGCTGGATGCTCTGTCGCCTCTCCTTGATGGTGATGAGCACCTTCGAGGAGGCGGCGCGGTGAGCCTTGGAATGGTAGCTACAAGATTTAGAGACCCCTCGGATACAATTGACCTTTTGAGACCTCTGCTTGAAGACGATGAGCGGTCAGTTAGAAAGGGTGCGCTAATGGGAATGAGCTTGGCTGCGACGAAACTTCGTAAATTGTCTGACCGGTTTGACCTCATAAGCCAGTACACCACAAATGAGGATGATGTTGTTAGACGAGGCGCTGCACTCGCACTTGGTGTTGCTACTTCAGAAGTCAATCTGACCGAGGGCGTTGTCATCGGAGAGTCATTCTGGGGTCACATGCCGCTAATGTACGATGAATGCATCGTGGCAGGATTAGCATCTAGTATGCTCTTACGTTACGGACGATGAAAGGCGTCCTAATACTCAACATCCTCGATTTCATGCTCTTCGGCATAGTCATGAACCTGCTGGATGCTGTCAAAACACTCAAGAATGTCGTACACAAAACATAGGGTTTCGCCATCACGTTCCAGCTCGATGACTGGTCTAGGGATATCTCCAGCCTTCTCGAAGATTCTGATTAGACAAAGCTTTTTCGTCATGCCTTGCTCGGCGCATTCCTTACAGTCTTTCGGGCCCTTGGCACAATGTGTCCCTTCAACGACCCGAATGATATCCTGAGATGCATCGACCATGGAGAATTAGGTCGCGGCACCATCTAAGAGTCTTTTGGGGGTCTACTCATCGTGCAGTCTAGGGTTGACTACAATGCTCCGCTGCAATTAGCACACTTGGTCAGGCCCTGGGGATTCTTGTGACCACATGATGGACAGATTACAAGATACATGACGCCGCCACCGGTTGGTGGTGTCCTGACGGGCGGGGTGACTGGCGGTTTCGGTTTTTCCGGCTCTTTTGGCTGGTGTTCTTGGCTAGGCCCCTTCCTAGGAGGAACAGAAGGAGGCTCAGGTTCTGGGTCAGTCTGGGGCGGTGTTGGGACAAATGGCCTTGTGTCTACCCAGACGTGATCGGGATCTGTTGTTATATCCAATTTAGCTCCGGAGACCTTCCCAATGTGTGACAAAACATCGTAGTAGACCGCGTCGACTCCCCACGGTTTGAATCTGTTCTCAGGTCCTCTGCTGTCACATTCTAGGACTCTGAATAATATCCCTTCTTCCTTTAGATATCGTAGTATGGGTCCTAGTGGTGTGTGGACATACTCGCGTATTTTCCTGATTGGATGATTGTGAAAAGATCGCTTTGTGAAGACAAGGCCGATGTATTTGATGCTCCTCTGTGTTTCGACCATGTAGCGAATTCCATCTATCAGAGGTTGAATCTGACCTCCAAGTGATTGGCCCATATCCTCCGACTTGGATGCGTCGATTGTGACTAGAACCGCAGATGCTCCCCTAACAGATTCCTTGAATTTGTCTGAAGTGCGTCTATAGTCCTCTCCTCGAATGTCTTTGACTTTGAATGTCACACCACCAAGTCTGCCAAGCTTTACACTTGATTGCTTGTACTTTATCGTCTTATTGAACTTAAGCGGATAATCATAGTCCTTGACTGTGGGGGGCAGAACTCCTCCCGATATCAGTGAATCAACCCAAAGCCCGTAGTCCTTGGGAAGTTTCTTGATACTGAGTTTCACCCAACCTATCTCGGAAAGTCTATGAATTGATGCTACCAGAAAAGTAGTCTTTCCTGTACCTGGGTTCCCAATGAATGAAATCGTTTTGCCCATTTTAATCCTTACCTAATCCACAGACTGTCTTATTCTTAGATTGAGTCCTTATTTATAAATCTCTCATCCATATGACTGGGTCAACCTTCTTGAATCGGTATGGTTGACGGTTCTTCAGCATGTGAAAACATGCCACAGCGATTTTCCTTGCCACTTCTGACGTTCCCATACTCTGCTAGGCACTTTGACTAAAGGACAAAACCAGCAAAGTAGTCATAGTCTTATCTGGAAGTGACGAATATTGCCGTATCAGATTAATCAAGGTAGTTTCATACCTGTATCTGAAGGAACCTGAGGAGTACCTATGGTATCGCTGACTATGATCAACACTGATGGAACGGAGATAACCAGAGATGTTGACATGAACTCAGAGGAGATTGATCTTTCGAAACAGAAAATAACTTGGATTGAGTTATCACCACTATCGCAATTCAAAGAGCTTAGAATCCTCTCTTTATGGGATAATGAATTGGAAAACGTGGATCTTAGCCCTCTAAGTAACTGTCCCAATCTTGATACGATTCTGCTTCATCAGAATCGATTAGAATCGATTGACCTGGCTCCTATAGGAAACTGCTCTAAGCTAAGAGCCCTCCGCTTATGGGCGAACAAGATACATAATCTGGACCTCTTACCTCTGTGTCGAAACCATGAACTGCAGGAACTTCTCCTGCAGCAGAATAGAATTCGTGGACTTGATGTGACACCACTTTGCATGAATACAAATCTTCTCACTCTAGATTTTGATTACTTGGTTGGTATATTCACATATCATTCTCCAAGAACAAGAAGAGCACCTCCGTGGTTACGTGAGATAAGTGGTGTAGATACAATATCTCTAATTCAAGGTACTAAGAAAGCTGGAATTAACCGAGTCATCACAGTTCTGGAACAGCTCAAATCACATCAAATGAAACCACTTGAATGGAAAGAACTCCAAATCAGATTCCTCGAAGAGCTAGGTTTGGAACATTATAGTGCAATCGAATTTGACCTCTTGAAAATGCTCCGCAAACTACCTCCTGATGCTCATGAAGATGCGATGACTGAAGTTGTTAGAAATGAGCTGAATCTAGCTAGAAGAGAACATCTTGATGCCGGCTATTCATCAATGTTCATGGATGTTGAAGAGTTACGAAATCTTGATACTCTATCACTTCTTCCGCAAGTCCTTGAGTTACGAGAAACAGAAATGAGAAATGCCCAGGTCATTGAAAGAGAGAATGTGTTTGATTTGCGATACCTTTGGCTTACTGTTTATGGTTTCCAAACACTTAGAGCTCTTGGAATGAAGCTAGTAACTGATAAAGAAGGGCTCAGCAAAATCAGATGGACCTTGCAGAACTTAGGTTACGAAACACGAATAACAACAGCAGATGAGCAAATGGGATCCGCGAAGATGTCAGTTGGTCTAAGGGAATATGTTTGGTGGTTAGCTGAACACAATGTCTGAAGAGTTGGAAAAGCATCCCATTCTGCATCGGACAGGCTGCTCTTTAGAAGTTGATTAATGTCCATATATTTTCGTATTCCGTTTTCTTTGGAATTCCAGCTAAGACTACTATACCGAAATTCAAAACAGATGATTACACAAACTACAACAATCATAGAGGCCAATTCAAATGTGGAGAAGGAAGAAAAAGAAAAAGAAAGGTGATCCTGCAACATACATTGCTATTAGGCTAATTGCTGCCAAAGATATCAAAAAGGAATTCCTAGATGCTGCTGATTGGTTGGTCGACCAGGGGGAAATCACACGTGATGAGATACCTGAGATGTTGGACCAAATCTGCAAGATGGAAGGAAATGCAGGAGAATTAGGTCGTAAGATCAGAGAAGCGCTTCGTCGTGACGGATGGTCTCCCTAGTTTCTTGCTGGAAAAATCATTCCTTCATCTAGTAGAAACTACATTCTATTAGGAAGTTCACATGTTCAGTGGAAACACTGAGATTGGGGAAGCCAAAGCAATGACTAAGCGTAAGATAATGTGTCCCCATTGTAGTAAGAAATTCACTGTGATTACAAATGGAGACCTGAAGAAGGTAAAAGGAGCCTCATGGTGGCCACTGATGCGGAAAGTTGACAGCGTAGAATGGATTGAGGACTGGAAGCTCGGTATCGGGCTTAGATGCAAGTGTGGAAAAGCGTTCTTTGCATATGGAATCCAGAACGAAGAGTCTGATATTCAAGTAGAGCCTTCCCTTAGGGAGGATCTTCTTCTTGCTTGGTTCTGCAACTCATGTCGGTCCTCGTTTATTGACCAACAAATGATCTGCCCCACCTGTAACACACAATATTGATGAAGGCCTACGAAGTTGAATGAAACGATTAAGATTGGACCTATGGGAATGGAAACTCCAGCACTAGAACCAGCACACATAGAGCTCTGCAGAACTATTGGCGGTGAAACAGCGTATTGCTTCAGTGGTCAGGGTCTTTTTCCACAAAGAAGAAGGGATTCATTATATGAAGTTGTGTGGACTGCAAAAAGGCAGGAGTTGCGTCCAGCTCTCTCACTCATTCCTGTGAAGAGGTCCTATCAGACAAATGTCCGAGTACTTGAACGCACCTACTTGGAAGGTTGGGACGAAACAATCTACACTCTCTACACAGCATTCACACCAGCGGATAATGCCGTTATCGTGACTGGAATTGAGGTTGGCACTATTTTGGACTTTGCAGTTCCACGTGGACTCATTATCACTGATAGCGATTCATTCAGGGGGCCGCCTTTCAAGGCAACGCCTTTGACAAACATCGGCGTTGAAGCAGCATCCAAAGCAAATCCACTCCTCGCATTGATTCAGATGGAGATAGATAACCACGAATTCAATATGGCAAAAGGATCATTATTGACCTCTTACATTGATAAGTTCAAGTCCGATGGCGAAACACCCTTTGTTGGTAGAATGCCCCCCAAGAATTTTCATGTCAGGTATCCTAAATGCCTCATCATTGTGCCCGTCGGCAGCCAGACGCTGATAGCAGCAAGTACTTGCGGTGCTGCATCAATCGACGAAAAAGAACGTCTCGACCATGGTCGTGTTGTAAGGGATGTTTCAATAGATAGGGAAACTGTGAAGTACTACATTGCCCCTCAATCATGGTTGGAGCTCGGATACGCCTTCGGCGCTGTGAGCCAAGCATCCAAGATAGCTGGAAAGGCAAAATACGATGGATCAGTCAGGTCGAGACTAATTGGAGAAGCGGGAGACCTTCAATTTCTTATGTTGGTTGAGTCTCTGCGTAGGCAGCATCAACCTAAAACAAACGAGATTTCATTGCATGAAACTTTCGGTACGATGAAGTCGTCACGTGTTGCAGAACTTGTTGAGCCACTCGCAGGTAAGTTGTGATGACTAGAACATTGATACCAACTACCCATTGAGAAACATGATCATCCAATATTTCGCTTCAGTTTCAGCTAACATGTTGTATGTCACATTGGACCCAGCGGAACCTGTCATATAGACACCATCTTCAGTGTTCCAGCGAATAGTATTGTTCTTGATTGGCCTGGTGTGGATGTTTATTTTCTGAATTCCAATTCTACAGCTCTATATGATGTTCCCTTCGATTAAACCTCCATCAGAAGTGTCAAGGTGTTTGTTTCGCTTTCGCAAATAGACCTAACCCCAGTATCAGCAGAACAAAACCTGAAACAAGTCAGGATAATTCGGAATAGAGTCTGAAGAAGTAATCATGACCTTTGCTTATCGTATCTGTCAGAGCTTGCCGACTCGATTTCGTATCGATGGCTTCGGCCATATATGCTCCAGCAATATACCAGAGTCTTTGGTTTTTCCCACTCATTTCTTCAATGATATCAAAATCTGAATCAGTCAGAGGACGTGATTCCTCAGCCTTCAATTTCTCAAGATAGTCAAAGTATCTTTTCAGTCTCGTTTCTGTTTCTTCTGGGTTCTTAAGGACTTGATAATCCTCATGTGATATGCAGCCATCTCTTAATCTTCGCCGTAGAGGAGTGTAGACACCCATTCCTTCTAGATGTGTCGCATAATGAACAAGCCATAATAGATCATTGGTCGTCTTGATATCCGAGAGAGAGCGGGAAGGGTTGTATGATATATAGCCTACGTGATGAACTTCGTGCATCGCAAAGTATGTGAGCTCTCTTGGCTCATTATCAAAATGAGGGTGCGCCAGATTCAGAAAAGCATCACCTTCAGATACAATTCCAATGTCATACCCTATCATCCCATATAGCTTACAACTGAGATTTAGATCATCAGGTAGATACTCAGATACTTCAACTAGTGACTCAGTCATTGTGAGTCGATTTGAATTGATATAATCAAGAGACTTGCGGATACGTTTCATGATGAGGGGAGATTGTGTTGAGTCCCTTTCGAGGATATTTTTCCAGAAGACAAAGAGTGGTTCTTCTGTATTCCCATACCGTTCAGCATGGATATGGGTCTTCTTTGCGGCCTCATGCTGCGATATTTCTTCAATGAGTTCAGATGTGGGTTTCATGAGATACTCACTGACTAGATTCAAGAAGGACAAGTCAATACTTACTTCAATGTAACCAGGCATCTGCTTAACCTTCAACAAGCTTTGTTCGGAGATTTCCCTTGTCATCTTCGATTGTCTTCAATACTGCGTGATTCTCTGCAACCTGAATCTGAATTTGAATCTCGCCGTTGACTTTCTTCATAGCATCTGCAGACCTCAAGATGAATACGAAACTGAAACAATGGTCTCCAAGGGTGATACTACCATCATATAGTAGCATCTCTTCCTGAGCCGTCACTTCCTTGATATGAATCGGACTACCATCAAGATGAACAAAGACTCCCGATAATTGAAAACCTTCAATCTCATGAGCATAGACAAGTCGAAGAGTAGCCCCACCTTTGCTTCTGTGTTCCTTAAGATATTCTCTCACTTCTTTGGCTATCTTCCTCGGCATCTTTTGTATTGAGCCTTTTACGAAAAAATCCTCAAAGGTTTGAAATCCCCCGAAGTAGCCGCCCCCTGACTGACACGTCCAATCTGTGCCATAGTAATTCATTCCTGAAGGGCTGACAACCAACTCCATCCAATGATTCTCTTCAAAGAACCATGTCCACTTTCGTTCAGGGATTTGAGAATAATCCCACCCAGATTCATCGGTCATACGTTTCAATCACTTTGAAGCACAAATCAATTCCAAGTTAAAAGGCAACCCATTATAAACCTCCATCAGAGGGTTTGTCGCACTTCCGCAAATAGACCGAACCCTAGTATGAATAGAACAAAACCCGAAAAAATGTAGATCAATTGAATCCCTTGAAGAATGACCTCTCTTACTCGACTTCAGAAATCCCGCATGTATACTGCACTGGTACAAAGTGTACCATGTACGGCAAGAGAGGATTTATGGCAATTCCAACTTCTGTGTTTCCGTTTCTGCTGTCGACTCTGGTGACACGTCTTGAAAGGATCCTGAGGCAACTCCAAGAGTAACAGTTCCATCCTCCTTCAGATCCCGAATCCACGTTCCTTTATGCTGTCCCCATGATCCGACGTCAGTATATTCACAGACGTACCTTGTGTTCAGCACTGACCAGTCATCGAGTTCTTTCTGCTTGGAAACCTCTTCTGGAGCATTTTCAGCAGGTCCAACCCAGTCGTATCGTACAGTCACGGAATAAGGGTCTCCGCCGGATCTATCAGTTGTTCGATCCATTGTTGTTCCGGAATGAGAAATGGTGATCATAACAAGGGTCCACGGTCCGATTTGCTCTGTGCGAATCGATCCTTCAGGAGTACCCTCTGGTCTAAAACTTCCAAAATCTGTGTACCCAGAAAGCCAAGGAAGATCTTCTTCGTTTTCGACTTCTTTACACAAATTCTTGATGAGCTTCTCTGCTTTCATCGATATCACGCTTCATCTTTGTGGGAGATGGAAGTATAAAACCTAGCTTGATTTACATAAAAAGACGATTGAACTACAAAGAGATTGAAAGATGACTCAATATGGATTCAGAATGCTTCAAGGAAGTGTAAAAGTTCATTCACGAAGATATGGAATTAATATTCTCAAAGGTTCGTTATCTGATCAGGAGAAAAAAACAGAACTAGCTCTAGCAAATCTACTGTACGCGAATATGCACCAGGCATTGAAGCTTTATCTTAGGTTTTGCAAGCCAAGTATATGTTGAGGAGAGTTAATATCACACGTTAGCAATCGGAAATCCTTAAGATAATCATAATGAAAAGGTGGGAATAGGTGCTCGAGTCGTACAAGGAAAAGACCCTAAGGTCTCGTGAGCTCTGGAATCGTTCACAATCAGTTTTCTGTGGGGGAGTCAATCATAATCTCAGAACATTCGGACTTGACAGATGTGGAGCATATCCCCCCTTCATTGAACGAGGAGAGGGCAGTCGTTTATGGGATGTGGATGGGAACGAATATGTCGATTGGTGGATGACTCACTACACCCAAATACTGGGTCACAATCATCCTGCCATTAAAGCAGCTCTCCAAGAGCAAATCGAAAGCGGTATTCATTTTGGTGCGGTAACTGAAAATCAGGTTGTCTTCGCAGAGAAACTTCAACAAGCTATTCCGATGCTAAGGAAGATGAGGTTTTGCGGCACAGGAAACGAAGCAACTATGTATGCTACACGACTGACCCGACTCTTCACAAAGAAGAGATTGGTTGCAAAAGCATACGGTGGCTGGCATGGTGGTAATGATGCATTGGGATATCATCTTGGAACGCCTTTTACAGACGCACCCTTCTACGATGGAGTTACTTTTGATTTCAACAACAGAAGTAGTTTTGATTCGATGCTTAGAGAACATGGAGATGATCTAGCTGCTGTCATAGTCGAGCCAGTTTTGGGAGCTGGAGGTGGGATAGCTCCTGAACCTGAGTTCTTACCATACCTCAGAGAAGAAACTGAGAAGCTGGGAATCCTTCTCATCTTTGACGAGATTATCACTGGATTTCGACTTAGCTATGGCTCTGCCGGAATTGACGTATATGGAGTTGAACCAGATCTAATCACTCTTGGAAAAATCGTGGCAGGAGGAATGCATATGGGAGCTTACGGAGGTCGTGAGGACGTCATGGCTCTTGCGACACCAGGAGCTGAGGGAGGTCGCTGGGTTGGTGGAGGAACATTCTCAAGCCATCCACTCTCAATGACTGCGGGAATAGCCACACTGAGTGAGCTGAAGAAGCTACGCGATGAGTATGTGAAACTAAACAGATATGGTGACAAGACTCGAGAGAATCTGAACGTGATTTTTCAGAACACTA
>JAUVHR010000021.1 GCA_030593165.1 Candidatus Thorarchaeota archaeon | reverse complement strand
TTAACAGCGACTGGAGATAACTCTTGTAGATGAATGCATTTGATGGTTTGAAGACCTTTCCACTGCTTATGTTCTCCACAGGCGGTCTGATTACTTTGCTTTCTATTGAACTTCCCAAATCACATGCCTCCTCTTTCCATTTTGTCTTCCATTCTTCTCAAGATGTCGCGCATCTGCTGAAGAGTGATCAGAATCTCGTCCTGAAGAGTACCATCTATCCTCAGTACGGACTCTTCAAACGGGCTACTGACTTCAGTGCCCGTTACATACGGTTCCCTGAACTTTCGTAGTTCCTGGAGAATGAAGTCTCGCAGTTCTTCGTAGAACACGATTCCAACAATCTTCTCCTCGGGGCCTTCCTGAGATATACCGGAGAACCCTGCGGTTTCAATCTCCACACAGCCAATTCCAAAGAGTCGATCGAGTGGCCCCGTTTTGCTGCTGATGTTTGTGATTGTTCTGAATGGTACATGCTTACGTGTGATTGTGATGATGCCCTTCTTCACATAGATCTCAGGCATTGACTCGCCCGACATGGCCCTCACTGAGTACTCAAAAGAGTTGACCCAGATTGGAATGAAGATCAATGCCGGTATCAACCATGCTAGGTCTATGACCCAGAACCAGAAGTTCACTGGCTCCCACCAATATGTAAAGGCCCAATCATAGCCAATAATACTTAACGTCACGAGGAAGGTCCCAACTGTCATGACCCAGAAGAAAAACACCATGACTATGGTTTCGAACCAGTACTTGTTCCGCAGCTTACTCGACGGTTTGAAGAGTCTTCCACTTGTTGCTGAATCAAGGGGCGGTTTGATTACCGTTCCTTTATATTCCCTGCCCACTTTCCATCCACATCCTTTTGTTATGCTCTCTTATATCGAGGACTCTCTTTAGCCGCGAGCTTGTTGAAAATAGCCACTGCCTGCTGAGTCATGTGGAGCTGCTCTTCATCAGGTCTCAATGTGATGTCGTACTCTGTCATTACGGTGTCTAGAGTCTCCCGGCATTCGCCTTCCTTCGGACACTCCGGACACAGTTTTCCCGCATAGGAGTCATGTTTGTACCACACAACAATCCCAAGCTTCATCGTGAAGATGATGTAGACTTGGGCATTTGCCTGATAATCAAAACCAATCAGGAGACCCTTGTAGTCAAGCAGACTTTCAACGTCTAGTCTGTGGCTATTGGCCTGACCCCTAAGGGCTTTCTCGATCTTCTTTCTAGCACGGTTGAGCACTCGGGAAATATAGGCTGAGTCCTTTAGCTCGGCCTTGGCCTCCTTGTCGTCCCCAAGTAACCCTACTACGTACGGCGGGATACTGCAGCCGTTCTCATACTCACTTGCGATTTCACTTGTGGACTTTCCGTGTTGGAATTCCCACCAGACTATTGCTTCGTGAGTCGATAGCAGTCCCATTTTCTTTCCTCGTTTTTCTCACCAGGCCACTATTTATGCGTTTCCTGGTATTTCTTACTGCCTAGTAGGGAAAGTTTATATATAAACTTGTTGAATATTGTAACTTATTCTGGAAAAGATTTTCAACGTGATTTCCATGGCTGGAAATGGAATAGTCATCAAAACAACTGGCTTGGACAAGACCTTCGGGACTGTTCACGCAGTTAGAAACCTCGACCTAGAGGTACGTGCTGGAAGCAGATTTGGCTTCTTGGGTCCAAACGGCGCCGGGAAGACAACCACTGTTCGAATTCTGTCTGGTTTGCTCAGGCAGACGAGCGGTACTGGGACGGTCTGCGGATTTGACATTAGTACTCAGAGAGATGAGATTAAGGCAATCACTGGTCTGCTGCCCGAGTCACCTGGACTCTACTCAAAGTTATCAGCTGTTGAGTTCTTGGAGTTTATCGGTGCTCTCAATGACATGTCAGGTGAGGAGCTTCACAGAAGAATCGATAGACTCCTTGCAATGTTGGGTCTTGAGGGAAGACAGAACGATCTACTAGAATCATTCTCTAGTGGAATGAAACAGAAGGTACTTGTCGCATCGACACTACTCCATGATCCCAAACTTGTCTTTCTAGATGAACCCACATCTCGTCTTGACCCAGCTGCCAGTGCGCTTGTTAAGGACATTATACTTGCCCTTGCAGAGCAGACTGAGACCTCGTTCTTCATCTGCAGTCACATGACGGCCTTTGTTGAAGATGTCTGTGATGTTGTAGGAATACTAGTTGATGGTGCACTGGCTGTGCTTGGTTCTCCGGAGGAAATCATCGCGGCCACAGACACTGCGGATTTAGAAGAAGCATATCTGCAGATTGTCGGAGGCAAGGTAGACCGCGCGACTCTGTTGGCTTGGAGATGAAAGATATGACCCGAAAGTGGCTTTGCATCGCTAAGGCTGAGTTCTTTGTTCTTACAGCCAGCGTGAGGAAGCATCGGTACGCAACCGTATTCATTCTCTACACTCTTGGTGCAGTCTGGGCAGGAATTCTTGCTCCTATGATGATGGGTGGACTCATCACTATGCTAGGTACGCTACTTGATATCCAGCCCCTCATGGTTGCTATATTCCCCGGTCTTATGCGAACCATGATGCTGTTCCTCTTTATGCTACTGCTGCTGTTCCCGTTGTCTTATGCTTTACAGGAGATCAAGATAGGTGAGTGGGAGATCTTCTTGTCGAACAATGTAAACACTAGAAACATCCTGACTGGGACCTTCGCAGGTTCTATTCCCATCTATGCCTTTATCACACTGATACTGGCACCTGTCCTCATATCACCATTCACCTTCATCTTCCAAGTATCTCCACTTGGAATAGTCCTGATGTACACAGTTGTTGTACTACTGGTGATATCCACTCTTTGGATGTCGAACTTCATCACATCTTGGATAAAGGCAAGACTTGGTGACTCTTCGCGTGGCAACGACATTGCCAAGGGTCTATCGGTCGTCATAGCGGTGTTGATGCTCGGCCCGCTTTATGGGGTGATGTTCTTCGCACCCGTAATATCTGATTTTATTGGACTCAATGTCTTTCTGTTAATGCCCTTCACTTGGTTTGCAGACGCTGTGACTTGGATCGCAATCACCTTCAACGGGATCGGCCTGACGGGCGTACAAATCCTGGCCTTTGGCAGTGTGTTGCAGCTTGACTTGCCCACAATTGGGTTGCTAATTGGTGGTTTCAGTGTCCTGCTCCTTGTAGGTACTCTTGGAGCAGCCGGTCGGATATTCACAATAAGTGCTGGGGCTCGCACTGAAACCGTCACCACTGTTGGCCGCGAGAGCGTGGCCATTCGAGGAATTCGTAGGATTGTTGGCGGTGGTGCTTTCGGCTCACTAGTAGCAGTCAGTCTGAAGGACTATTTCAGAAAGGCTCAGAATCTGTCGAAACTCTTCTACGGTGCAGCTCTAGCCACAATCATGCCTCTCCTCATGTCGTCAATCGGTGATTACTATGATTCCCCCGGTGCCCTAGACGTACTACGAGGATTGGGCATGATGTTTGCATTGGTGGGAGCATTCCCGATTGCTGGTACTGCGTTCCTAGAGAGCAAGAATCAGCTTTGGATCCTTCAAGGTGCACCACATGGTGCATCTCGTTACGTGAAGGCACGAGTGATAACGACATTCATGACCGTCATACCGCTGGCGATTATCCCAGTGACTGCAATGGCAATCATGTTTCGTTTCGGAGTGGCTGACATTCTGACCGTTGCACTTTACGCTTTCATAGTGGTCTGTGGTGCATCGATGGTCGCTATTGGAGTCACAGCGAAGAATCCGAATTATGAGGACACAAAGTCACCGGCTCATCAGGCCAACATAATGATGGCTATGATGATTCCAATCTTCGCTCTGATGGCTCCTTTGTTCGCCGACATCTTTCTATCAATCATGGGCCTTGATGTTGGTCTGATAGCCACATTTGGCGAGGCTGGAATGATCTTCCTGTTCATCTGGGCAGGTCCGCTGTTCCTACTGGGACTAGGTGCTCTATTCGTATTGTCCGGAATCAGGAGTCTCTCACGTCCAGAAGTTTAGAATGGAGGTCATGTAGAATGAAACAGAAATTGGTACGGAATCTGACCGGACTCATGCTTCTCTTCCTCCTTTCATTGACTGCTTTGCCAATAACTGGCATTAGCAACAGGTCAGGGCTGCCCGCAATTAGCCCTGGCCACCATACTATCTCTGAAGGAGCAGCATTGATCACTGATATTCCATATGTCTGGCAAGAGATTAACGGATTCTGCTACTGGGGCGCATGTACTATGGCGCTCCAAGCCGCGGGTGTTCCAACGGACTTACATTCATTCTTTGCAGCATCAGGCATTGGATTCTCGTACGCGTATATTCGGGTCAATGACACAATGAGTATTCTGTCGGGAAGTTTGTTTTTCCAAGTAGGTCAACTCGTCCCAATCTGTGATCTTTATGGGTTAGAACAGGCTGTATATTTGGACAATGATTCCTACTGGGGTAATTTGGCTATTCAAACCTGGTCACAATGGAATCCGAATCTCAAAGCTATTAATGGTGAAGCAGAAGCTTTTGAAATTTTGAAGAGCACGCTCGACGATGGGTTCCCAGTTGTTCTATGGACTGATCCATACTACTTACCAGTTGAGGATTATCAAATATTGCGTGACTATGGATTCGTTCAGAATGCGACATTGCCAGATTCAGGTCATGCAATATTAGCGGTGGGCTATAATGACACAAGCAATACCGTTGAAATAATGGATCCCGGTGTAGGTTCATTTGGTGAGGACTTTGGATATCCCCATGATGGTAGATGGTCTTATTCAATTAATTATACTCTACTCAATTCTGCTTGGAGTTCACTTGCATATGGGATGACTACTATCAAACCAGCTAATGGGACAATTCCAGACTTCGAAACAAAACTCGGTAAGCTGATAGTATCCCGACTACTTGGAAACCCGTCTTCCTATGTTCCCTTTACAGATGAGGGAACGTTCTACCTCAATTGTGGTGAGAAGGCATTTAGAGGTCTAAGCTATGATATGAATCCATCAGGACTTAAGAACTACCTTGATGAATTTGAGGGCCTTGAAGAGAGGTTGACAAATCTTGTTACAGTTGGCTTAACGATAGAGATGATGCTTACTTTGCAGTACTTGTCATATCGTACTGCAATTGATTCACTTCCAACGCTTATGCCTGAAACTGACATTGCTCGATTTCAATCCGCAGCAGAAGATGCCCTCTCTCATATGGAGATTTTGAGTGACAATAGAACTCTTGTGTCTCTCAACTATATGGAAACTCACGACTCTCTCATATCTAACACCTTTCTTGATATGGCTCAGGATTACCAATCTAGTCACGATATGGATTCGGTGCTCAATGATTACACCGATGAACTAAGTGAGATTGCCAACCATCTCCTAGCTATTGCTGACTCATGGAAAGCAGCTGGTCTTGCACTGGAGAGCGCCCTGTCTAATAATGAAATGTTGACTGCTGGTTTGGTTGTGGGCATTATGATTGGAGGCATTCTTGTCGTGGTTGTGACTATCGTTCGAAGACGAACTGGAGCGTGAATCAAATCTCGAACTCATTGAGCAAAGACCACAAAATGGACTGGAAAACGAGTTCACGCTCTCGAAACTGTTGAGAAAACAAATGACAGAAGGTGATTTAGTGAATGAAGAACCGAATTTGAAAATTCTGAACTCTCTGGGCTCTGGAAATCATATTCGTCCATCAAGAATGAAAAATGCTTTGAACGTAATCCCTATTACTTCGAACTTCATCTATTTCACCTGCCTCGTTGCACAGGTCGTTGTAGCGTCACAATGGAGGATTAAGTGATGTCTTTAGAGCTACCCAAAAGCGCTGTAGTGGTATTTGGACGTCTAGCCAAAGAAGGTCCAATGAGTCCGAAAGAGATCTGTAGCAAGCTTGAGCTTCCCTCACGAACAGTGAGTTTCGCACTTAGGAAATTACTCAGGAGAAAATTATGTCGAAAAACACCTAACCTTCATGACATGCGCCAGCCGCTCTATCATGCTGACCTAGAAAGAGCTCGAAGAATGATCATGGACCACGGCGCAGCATCTGTAGTTGCCATTCAGTTGATGCAGTTTGTGCGGATGTAGGACTCACGTACAGGATTCACTTCTGCACAACATCTTCTGTTTCACTTGATTACTCGAGCAACAAGACTACGGTCAGACTCTTTTCTGAAAGGTGCCCCGTTGTAGCCTCCATAAAACTCGAGTTTGTCAAACCCACTGGACTTCAGAATGTGTGCCATGCGGTCTCTATCGAGTCTAAGAACGCTTTGAGTAGTGACACGAGCCTTCCATTTCGTATCAGTTTTGAGTAGCGTCGTGAGGACAAGAGTAGATTCCTCAGACGACTCGGAGTGGTCGAAGTGCCTTGCGAACACCACCTCTTCTCCAGAATCTGTGAACCCTCTCTTAAGGGGGAACATGGAGAAACCTGTCTTCATGATTTCCTCAAAGTTCAGAACCTGAAAGATGAACCTGCCATTTGGCTTGAGTATTGAGTGAACCTCATCCGTAACAGATGTGATGTCTTCAAAGGTCGGAAGTAGTGCAAGAGAGTTGCCGAGACAGAGGACGAGATCGTACTCGCCATCAATGACCTCTGAGAACTCCATCATGTTAGCAACAAAGAAGTTGGCCGTGACATTCTGCATTGATACCAGTTTGTTAGCTTCCGCAATCATGATCTCACTGCTATCGAATCCAGTGACATCGAATCCTCTTGAGGCCAAAGCAACACTATGTCGGCCACTTCCGCAGGCAACATCCAATACTCGCAGGATCATCTCATCGGGCACTTCATCAAGTATGAATGGTATTTCCCTGCTTAGTCTGCTTTCCCAGTCAATGGATCTATCATAAGCCAATGCAATATGATCGAAGGAACTCAACAGAACACCCACATTCTGGGATAACCGAATGTAGTTCTGTTTTGTGCTTGTTGATGAGGTCACACTAGTCGTTTTTCTGCCAGACAGTTCCAGGGTTTTTCTGTCGTCCATAGCCGAAGAGGTCGTCCATTTTGATAACTAAACGGTTCAGCCACGGCATATGCTGAGTTGTCCACAGAACCATCTTGTGCAGGATATTGTTTGGCTTGTTGTAAGGGCATGACCTTATGCAGTTGGAGCACTCGTTTCCATTCTCTACCCAGAATCCGTAGCATGTTTCGACATTGACGTACCACTTCTTGATACCAGGATTATTGGATTTGGTTTTGCCCTGCCAAGTCTGTTCAGTGTCATAAGGAATTGATTGAGATGGACAGGTTTCGGCACACTTCTTACAGATCTTACAGAATTCAATCACAGAATCACAGAAGGCAAGGTCTGGACCATCTGGAACAAGTGGCATATCTGTAAGGATTTTCGCTATCCTGACTCGTGGCCCGTACTCTCTGGTTATCAGGATTCCATGTCTGCCATACTGACCAAGTCCTGCATCTATGGCCAACGGGACACTCATGCCCACACTGTTGCCGCACGGGATTGCTGTGTATCCCATTCGTTGGATGAATTCTGCAAGCTCAATCTCAATAAATGCCATCATAGAATAACCCAGTGCAGTCGCGGATGATGCAGACCATGCGGGCGACGAGGCGATTATGTCATAATCCATCTCAACAGCAATCACGATTGCACGGTTGACAGAATTCGGGATATCGTATGGCTCTCCAGGGATATCGGTAGAGTAAATCCATCTTCTGTCGAGTGGCGCAATGCCCACAAGGGCTGCACCAAGGAACTTAGCCGTTCTTTTAATACGTCTTGTAAGTTCTTCTGGTCTTCCAGTTACTCGAGGTCTGTGCACATCTGGTTTCTTTATCTCATAGGCGGACGAGGCAGCTTTCCTGCTGTCGTAGACCTTCCATAGCGCAATTGATAGCTCAAGGTCTGCGCGACCATATCCTGCTATGCTCTTTGCAATCATTTCATCGGACCTTGAGGTTATGCCTTGGTTGTAGTGCTTGAAAGATGGGTCTCCCCATATTCTGGCAAAGACCACCAACTCTTCGGGAAACTTCTTGAAGCCGTCAGAGACCTCGTAGGGTCTTCGTGATGGCTGCTTAGGTGTTGTTCTTGTCACGGTTTCCGCCTTGTGTTCAGTTTCAGCATTCATGATGATGGCACCAAACGGACAGGCCCTCACACAGCTCAAGCACTGGGTGCACAGGTTTTCGTGCAGTCTTAGGCGGCCCTCCTTTTCATCAAAGACAAGTGCTACATCATTACCATGAATGAGCTCACATGCTTCTATGCACTCAAGACTACACTCGAAAGGTCTGCATAGGCTCTTGACGATTTGCATAGCTAAACCATCTACCATCTTAGCATGCAACCAAAAAGGGGCAAATTAATGGACCTGTTTGGGCCTGTGTTGATGATTAGATGTCTGTATCTTCCCGCCACAGTATCCTGTAGAATCTCTTGACGAGCACATCAGGCCAGTTTCCTACGGACCTGAGAAGCAAATCTGCAGTCAAGACGGTCGCATCATCAATCTCCAACTCTACCAGCTCAGGGCACATGAACAGGGGTGAAAGATTGATGCTGCTGAGTGGGTTATTACGCATCGAGAGTTCCCGTAGCTTGGGACAACTGCTCAACGGAGTGAAATCTATCTTCCGCAATTTATTATTATCAAGTCTCAGAGATTGAAGCTTGGTACAGTTACTCAGTGATGTAAAATCAACGTACTCAAGCTGGTTGTTTCTTAGGCTCAAGAATCTGAGATTAGAACACCAGATCAGAGGTAGAAGGTCAACGGTCACCATGTCATTCAAATCGAGGAGAATCTCAGTGGAATCAATCCTAAATGATTGGACCTTCTCCCGGCCACTTGTATTCTCATAACGAATGAAAACCTCATCCATCCTGAACACTCCTGTCAGCTCTTTCACTCAAACACGGAATCGAATCTTCCATGCTCAGTATGGACACGTGGAATCTATGTACTTAAGGATTGGTCCGTTCTATCAATTTCTCTACACTTGTCGAGGGACTACACATTCTTTAGGTAGACTCACACAACATGTTTTTGTGCCGATCGATAGAAGCTTCAGGACGAGTTGGCGGCGCACCGGAGATCATGATGGTCATCCAGTCTGGACCATGAAGGAACCTGAGAGTGGTGTGATTCACGGGTCAACTGTGGGTGTCCACATCGAGTCCTGCGTGGGTTGCATGAATTGTATCGATGCTTGCCCGACAAATGTATTCACACCTTGGACGACTCCGTCGGGCGCCACCGTAGTCGATCCGGTACGCGGGAAGGACTGTATTCTATGCTTTGCGTGCGAGCTTGTATGCGCTCCAAATGCAATTGATATCTCGAGAGAAGGGGGTTCTCAGGAGACCCTAGACTCTTTATTACGCAATGGTCAGTAAATGAGCTAGTGAGGTTAGGAAGATGTTTGACATTCTGTTGAGCGAAGATGAGCGAACGGTTAGGGATGAGGCTAGGATCTTTGTTCGTGATCATGTTAGTCGTGATCTCATAATCAAGATGGACTCGAAGGAGAAGGAATACCCGTATGAGTTCGTGAAGAACATGGGAAATGCAAACCTTCTAGGATTGAGATTCGAACCAAAATACGGCGGTCGCGGGCTTGGATGGGTCTCCGAGATGGCCGCAATTGAAGAGATTGGAGTACTAGGCATATCTCTTGGTTGCGCCTATTCGCTTCCAAGCATAATCGGGGAAGGAATAGCCAAGTTCGGTTCTGAGGAGCAAAAGACCAACTATCTCCTCCCAACATTGAGAGGTGAACTGATTGGCGGTGAGGGGTTGACAGAGCCGCGAAGCGGGTCTGATTTCTTTGGAACGATATCTACTGCTGTGAGGAATGGAGATGAGTTCATTCTCAATGGGGAGAAACGGTTTGTTGCAGGCGGGGTCGGAGCAGACTACTTCCTTGTTTATGCTAAGACTGATTTCGAGGGAAAACCGCACGAGTCACTAAGTGCCTTTCTTGTTGACCGCGATTCCGGTGTTAAGGTGGAAGAGGAGTACGAGCTCTTGGGATGTCGCGGCATGGGTGCGGCAAGGATTGTCATGGACAATGTCACAATCCCTGAATCAAACCTGCTAGGCAATCTTCACGGTGGAGTAGATGTCTTCAATGCAATGATGGTTCCGGAACGTCTTACGTCTGCTGCTGGAGCAATCGGTCTGGGTCGTGCAGCACTGGAGATTGCCATACGCTATGCAGACAAAAGGGAAGCTTTCGGAAGGAAGATTCGACGTTTTGAAGCTGTCAGCTTCAAGGTAGCGGACTGTGCAACTCAGCTTGATGCCGCGAGAGGTCTAGTGTTCCGCGCAGCGAGGGTGGCTGACACTGGTGCGTGGTGTAGAAAGGAAGTGTCTCAGGCCAAGTTCTTTGCAACCGAGGCTGGTTTTCAAGCAGTTCACGAAGCAATGCAGATACTAGGAGGAATCGGATACACAGACATCTATCCTATCGAAAGACTCTATCGTGACGCACGATTGGCGACAATATGGACTGGCAGCAATGAGGTACAGCGGCTAATCGTTCAGAATGAGATTTTCAGTGAAGTCCTCTCGGAGGATCGGTCTCTCAAACGTGATGTCGAGCTTGACACTCCTGGTTCCCATAAGACATCAGAGAAGGTGTTCAGCGAGGATCCAACAAAATACCACCCCTCGTAGAGTCAGGTCACTCAATATACATTAACCAAAGTTCATAAGGAAACTATTGTTAAGTTCCGATGAAGGAACTACAATGACAAAGCTAGTATGTACCAAATGTGGACATGAGTCTCCTGTTCCAATGCACTGCGGTCAGGAGATGCATCAAGAAGAAAGCGACTTAGTCTGTTGGATGGGTCGTGGCTGTGGCAGTGAACCGATTCCCAAACATTGTGGTGAAACGATGAATATAGTGGGCTGAACATCCGCCTTCGGGTGATTGTATGAAGCTATTGGAGGAAATTGAAAAGCGACATAGCGGACGCGCCTATGCGAACACTCCTGTATCCGATGATATGATTGAACTGATACTGGAAGCAGGGCGACGGGCGCCCTCCTGTGCCAATACACAGGCGTGGAATTTTATTATTTTGAAGGATTCCCAAGCTAGAGACAAGGCCAACGAGGCACTCTCGGGAGGCAACTATTGGGGCAAGAAAGCTCCAGTCATGATTGTGGTTGTCACCACGCCTGACGGAGGCTGTCCTGCGCATAAGCTTCCCTACTTCATGATGGACATTGGACTCGCCGTTGAGAACATGCTTCTGCAAGCTGTTCATCTGAAACTCCTAGGCCACCCGACTGCTGGATGGAACGAGGAGTCTTTGAAGGAAACCCTCAACATCCCTGAGGAGTACCGCATTGCTACAGTCGTCTTCTTTGGATACCCGGGTGACATGGAGCACCTTAGTGACAAGCACAAGGAACAAGAAAACGGCGGACTTGACCGCAAACCAATGGATGAGATCACTCACTGGGATGGATGGTAGCCTCTTGCTTCATCCTCAATCATAGTGGGAAATGATATTTGGCGTCAAGCTCTATAGCCAATGTGACCAGGAGGCACTCTTACTGCAAGGACTCGACATCATTAATGCATTGGTTTTCTCCATCCCTGCTGTACTACTTGGCTTCATACTAGGGAGAATCGTGGGTGGAATGAAGAGCTTGAGACTCATCGACCGTGTTGGTTTCGTACTGGTAGTCGGCGGCTTCGGAGGATTGTCCCTATCATTCATCACTGGCTATTTCTTGAACTACTATCCAGTAACCATCGACCTCATAATCGCAATCCTCTCATTAGTGAGCGGAATGATTTTTGGCGCAGTGACAAACTGGCAGTCTCCAGCTAGCTCTGAATCGAAGAGCCACATTATTTTCGAACTCGATGACGAAGAGGAGTTCGACCGTGAAATCGAAGAGGCCTTGGGTGGCAAGAAGTAAACTGGATTGCATCATCAACCTATATTACATACTGATTAAAGCGGAGTTCTGGTGCTAACCCAGCTATTCCCACATTAGGAGAGATATTCGAAGTGAGAAAGAATCTTCCACACACACTGCTCTTGCTATTCATTACGGGTTTGTTTTGGTCAGCGATACTCACACCAGTACAGTCAGCTCCTCCTCCCGGCTGGAGTGGAGATGACGACTTTGCGTTCCTCTTGGAGATTAATGGAGTGTCAGCTGCTGATTCTAACTCCAGTAACCCGATTCTCTTAGATCCTAGCGGCAACATAACAATTGGACTTACGATTGATATCAGTTCAGATCTCTTCATTCATTCTGGCTCATTCGTCATGTCGTACTTGTCGATTCCAATAATCAGCCAAGTATTTCCTATCAGCCAGTTTTATTCAGCTAATACGACTGATTCGTTGATTAATGCGACCATTCCTCTTAGCGATTTACTGGGGGCAGGCGGCATCAGTCTGATCTCAGGAACTGTGACTGGATCATTTACTTTCATCTACGATCTAGCTAGTTCTCCTCCTGGCACCAATGTTACGATTCCCGAAGACTTCGTTCTTCAAATTGGCCCAACAGGTGCGGCCGCGATAATGTCTGTAAGCGGGCTCATCACGATTGGTTTTACTGCAATGGCAGTCTTCAGCCTCCTTCTCGCTTTGGATGACTTCCAGCAGGGAATACTGACTGCTAGGAAGATGAGGGGGGCAAAGAGAGGATCAGACGTGGGCATCTTTCCCAGGGCAGTGGTTCTTCGAAGGAAACCCAAGAAGAAGAAAGACCAAGAACGAATCGACAAAGACGAACTGAAGAAAAGAGTAGCGGCTGCAGCCAGCAGTGCTTGGACAGGTAAACGCTGTCCTAAATGTGGCAAGAAGTGGAAGAAGGATGCGGACCAATGTCAGAAGTGCAAGATTGAACGCAAAGCAGCTGTTGTCTTCTTCTCGGTGGACATCGCAGAATATGCGCCAAAGGCACTGAAAGTTGTGAAGCCAAAGTCGAAGATAGCAGTTGGAGCCTTCTCGAAGAAGCTCAGACTGAAGCCAAACAAGGGTGGTGCTCTTGCGGCAGCTTTGGTAGACATGGGCATACTCCAGACCAAGAGTGTCAAGGTCCCCCTGATGAAAGTGGCCATGGTTGGAACAACATTGTCGGGAACATATTGGAGTTGGTTGCAGATGCTAAGTGGTGCTGTGCCAAGCTTGATTGACATCCTATTAACAGCAACAATTGGGCTCGTTGTGTCAGTGCTGATTGCCTACTTCATGAAATGGCTCGCACGGGTTCCAAAACTTGGTTATGACTAGTTTCTTGATGAATCAGTCCGACCTCCTCGACTGAATCTTCAGCTCGAGGGGGTTGTTTCTTTCTTAGCGACATACTTTTCTTCTTACAGATGTCTTGATGGAGCCTAGTATAGGTGGCATTGAATGAAACCAATCAATGACTTCCCAGCAATGTGGGAGAATGATGAGGCACGTGTTGATGTTTGCTACAGTGCAGCGGGTGTTAGCACAACTGTGATAGTAACCTCCAAGTTTACTGGGAAGATACTCATCGCAGATGTGGGAGATGGAACACTTCGAGATTTGCTTTCAATGTTCAAGACCGAGTTCGTTGAAGAAATCGACATGATATGCATTACACATGGTCACTTTGATCACATGGGTGGCCTTCACAGTCTTCTCGGTTTCATGAGGGACTGGAACCGAGGCCCTGCTTTGGACATTCTCACTCCAGCAGGTTCAATTGAGGTTCTGAATATGGTGAGGGGGTTCAGGGAAGCATATCGCGATACAACCAGTTTTCGCATTCGCCTTCAGGAGGTCCGGCCCGGAGTTGGATTTGATACTGATTTCTTCAAGCTCAATGTCTTTGATGTCGAGCACTCTGGAATGGAAAACCCAAATGACGAGGATGTATTGATGCCCGCAGTTGGCTACAGAATTCTTCTAGGCGACACAACTATTTCCTACACTGGAGATACCAGGATGTGTGAGAGCACCAAGGATTTAGTTAGGGATGCAGACCTTGCAATCATTGAGGCAACCCTTGACAGTCCTCCAGATTCTGGACATCGGGTTCATCTAACTCTAGATGAAGCAAGAGAACTCGCCTCACTTGCCAAGGATGCCATGCTCATCCATAGAATCCCAAAGATTGATGGCGCATCAAAACTACCCAAGTGAGAACGGCAGAAAACCAAGGCCGATAAAGACAGCAATGCCTAGGACTGCGGATATCGGCACTGTTATGACCCATGACATGAGGATATTTTTGATTTGCTTCTTCTTTACGGGTTCTGAGGACACCCACCCAACAGCAATTAAAGCAGCAACAAGAACGTGAGTTCCACTTAGTGGGAGTCCAAGAAGCGTTCCAACTAGCATGATTAACGCGACGGATACACTTGCAGATAGTGCGGATGAGGGAGAGAGTGTAACCACTTCGGTAGCCAGTGTCTTGATGACCTTACGACCCACAACGATGAGACCAAGGCCCATTCCCACTCCCCCAATGAGAAGTGGAATCATTACGCCACTTACGGCAAACGGTCCGATGAAGATTGTAGTCTGAAAAACGGGTAGCGTTACAAGTGGTGCAACAGCATTAGCAACATCGTTGCCTCCACGACTGAGTGCTGTTACAAGCAGGAAGACTATTAGGCCGTAGGCCGCAATCTGTTCTTGTCGCTCTCGGCCTGTCAAACCTGTTGCCCTCTTCTGTACACGTCTTACAAGAGAAAAGACTGCGGCGCTGATTATGAAACCGATTACTGGTGAGATAATCCAGCCAAAGAATATCTCCGTTAACACACCTGTATTCAGTGATTGCGCATCCCACCCTGCCATACCAACGAATACAGCATACCAGCCAACACCAATAACTGAGCCCACAATACACTGAGTTGTGCTTATGGGAAGCCCTTTCGTCGCTGAAGCGACAAGCAGCCATATGGCCATGGCAATCAGAATCGCAAACACCATGGTTGTGCTCATAGGCGAATCGTTCACAAGGTCGGATCCTACCTTCTCAGAAACTCCCCCTCCCATAAATGCAGCACCTATCAGGTTGATAATCGCTCCAAGTATCACGGCAGTCCTGATAGTGAACACCTTTGCCCCCACAGCAGGGCTCATTGTTTCATCATTGCTACCAATTGCAAACGCAACAATAAAGCCAACAAGGAGAAGAGCTATCAGCAGGAGTTCCAATGAATAGGTTACCCCCTGTTACGAGTATCTAACAGCCAAAACACGAATGAAGTCTGCAGTGATCTCGGCTTGGATTGCTACTTCGATGATTCGTCTAGAAATCGAGTGGAAGTAAGCCACATCGACAGGACTGCACTCGGGGTCATTGAAGAGTCGTTTATGCAGCTCGAACTTCAGATCACGCGCCTCTTCCCTGACCTTCTCAACCTTCTTCGCCATCTCAATTGCGGCTTCGAAGTCCGTGAATAGGAACTTCACAACATCTTGGAGAAGGTCTGTGCATTCCCAGCACTTCTTCGCCATCTTAGCAATGGCTTTGGGTGGACGCTTGTGCTTTCCTATTTCCATAAGTCGTACAGCCTCTTCAGCCGCATCGATTATCGAGTCTAGGTGGTTGACTAGACTGTATCTCTCCTCCGTCTGCTGGGGGAGGTATGCGTGTTTTGAAAAGATCTGAGTGATCAAGTCGTCCTTCAGTTTGTCCGACTCTCTCTCAAGCTCGATTATCTCTTCTGCAATTTCCTCAAGAGTATCATGATCTCCCTTTGCCCATGCTATTGCACTCTGATGGAGCTTGGCACTTGCTGATTGTAGAGCCTTACTGAGTTTGAGGAGCATCTCGTCAGCTTGCTTCTGTAGTTTCTTGTCACCTGTTCCGAAAATTCTGGTGAAGGTTCCCATTGTATCTCACCGTTCATTGTAACTTGGACTAGCTTGAATCTCAAGCTGTCCGCCCAAGAACGGCACTGGGCTCTATTTGTATCTTTAGGATATTTCTGGCTGCGTTCACATCTGCATGAAGTCGAAACTCACAACTGGGACAGTAGAAATACTCCCCACCCCGTTCCTCTTCTATCGAGTCACCATCCCTAACTCTGACACCTCGCTCTCCACAGGCACTACACTTCTGCGAGGTCCAAGCTGGGTTCACTGTCCACACTCCCCCATACTTGTGACCAAGTGCCAGTCTGCGATAGCGAACACCTTCGATTATCTTCCCCCAGAGATTCGTACTCAGTTCCCACGAGTGAGTCCTGAACCCGCCTGCAGGCTGGAAGTGTCTCAGGTCTTCAAAGTAGATGGTCTTTACACCTCGATGCTCACAGAACCACACGGTTTCAGCGGCCAGCTGATGGGAGATCTCTCTGTCGATGCGTCGGACCTTTGTCCATATTGCCTCCAGCTCTCGTTCCTTCTTCAGGATGTGTGCCGGAGGTAGCACCATCGGCTTCTTCCTCTCCCAGTTGTTTCTTCGCAGTGTAAGTTCTGACATCAATACTCTCGTCTGTTCTCTCAGTAATCGTCGTTTCTCATATAGCTCATCTCTTCCAATCCTTGCCTCATCATAACTGTCCCCTCCATTTCTCACAGATAGAACCACTGGATGTCTGAGACCCCTGTCAACTCCGGCCCTTCTTGTTCTAGTAACAAGCGGAAGTACTCTTCGTAGCATGTTCTCATCAGGACTCATAAAGGGGATTGATAGAGTGATCCTGTGACCTCTGACCATCAAGACAGGAGGTGCGCACCTTCTGCCCTTTCTGAGCCTCTTGACCTCTTCCTTCAGCTCGGTGATTCTCTTCTCGTCTAGGGTCTTCCGTGATTTGAGAGAAGTGAGTTCTCTGGTGAGATGTTGTAATCTTATGGTGTTCCTGAGCTGCTTGCTCATGTCCTCAAACCGTTCTGCTCGATACTCAAGCTCTACAGCTCTTCGGTCATTACCTTGCGTTCTTGCCTCGCGAGCCTTCCTTCGAGCACGAGCTGCCTTTCTGGGCAACCAGTCAAGGAACCGAAATCGGATAGTCTGACTCCTGTACGGAGAGTCAGGAACACGCTCGTGCCCGGTTATTCCGGGAGGGGTCTTGATGAAGAGAATGATCTCATCCTCTCGGTCAGGGTCCTCCTCGAACCAGTACCCCTGTCCTGTTGTGTTCTCAGTACTGGCTGCGAACTCCATTGTTGTCTGTTTAAAGACTGGAGTCGCGAAGGGGAAACCACTGCTCACCCAGTTCTGAACCTCTGCGAACAGCAAGTCGAGTGTCTTCACAGAGTCTACTGAGTGTAGTCTCTCTCTGACTCTTGCTCTCTGAGATCTACGGAAAGAGGACTTTATGTCCAGTTCCTCAAGGAGGTGGATGTCTAAGGTTCTACGAACCTGTCTACAAGCGGCGAGCGCATAGTGATAGTATGACCCTGACTTCTTGCCACCAGACTCTCTGACCTTTCTCACGAGGTCAGCTGGAATCCTCTTCAACGCCATGAGTCTTCTGAGCTGGTCCCTATCATCTATTAGGATAGTTAGAAGTGCATTCACCAGCTTTCTACGAGTGTGGTCCGCATGGATTATCCGTGCAGCAGTTTCAAGGACATTCCTGTACATTCTTTCAAAGACGAGGTTGCCGAATTCATTGTGCGGTTCCCACTCAAGAAATGGCTCTTCTCTCAGCACTACATAGCCCTGTCCCCTGGAAGACTCCAGTTGTTTGCCGATCTGTTGAGCCATTTCAGAGGAGGCATAGACCTTATTGAGAACGAGATTGACAGCCTCTATGTATCTCTCAAAATTCTGTCCAAGAGTCTGCAAGTCCATGGTGGAACATTTCTTCCCACTTATCAACTTGACAACTTCTCGCTCGCTTCTCGTCCTTGTCTTGCTAGAGAAGGTTAGATCTGGTCGGCGACCTTTTCCTTTTCTAGCTACAATTCTATGATAGGAGTTCAAAGAGAACTTCTGAACTTGATAGGCTGATGAAACGGATATATTATTATCATCCATTGTCTGTTGCGTTGCCTTGCGGCCCTGCTCGCGGGGATGACGCCGCGTTCTCTTCTTCATCAACCTACACCATTTCCTAGTTCAGAACGTACTATATAAGGACATACAAATTAAACGGTTATATTATTACCAGAATAGAACATTAGTACATGATTTGATATTATTGAATCGTTACCAGAAGGG
>JAUVHR010000093.1 GCA_030593165.1 Candidatus Thorarchaeota archaeon | reverse complement strand
CATAGTAAAGATGATCATGGTTCAGAGTAACACCTGCTGCTTGAATCTCCTTCACCCATTTCCTCCTCACAGAAACATCCTCTGTGAAGAGTGAGGAGCGTAGGCCAAATCGTGATGAATTGGCGACGTTTATTGCTTCATCAACGCTCCCGACCTTTATGACGGGCAGGGCAGGTGCAAAGACTTCTTCCTGCATGATGCGCATATCGAGAGTCACATTAGTAAGAACGGTCGGCTTGTAGAACAATCCCGCGGAATCTTCTTCAGCCAGGTAGTTACAGCGATAACCGCCAGTCATTACATTAGCGCCTTTTGCCAATGCATCGTCCATTTGATCCAATAGAAGATACAGTGCTGTGATGCCTACGGGGGATAGTATAACTTCTGGGTCCGAGGGCAGACCCATTTTCAATGATTCCGCCTCTTCTATAATCAACCGCAACAAGTCATCGTGTAGCTCTTCCTGAACGATTAGTCGCTTGATCGCCATACAGGCCTGTCCACTCCCCAAGAATCGGCCTTTCACAATTGTCTTGGCTGCAAACTCGAGGTCGACATCCCGACCCCATACTAGGCAAGCGTCACTACCGGCAAGTTCCGGTGCCAACTGAACCCGGCTCTTGATTGAGTCAGCCCACAGGTTCAGTCCTTTGTCACTATCACCGTACCAGACAATAGCTTGTACCTCAGGGTCCTTGATGAACCGATTCACCATCGTTTTGCCACTGCCATTCAACAGCTGGAGCATACCTGGAGGGAAACCCATGTCCGAGAAGGTTTCTTGGAAAATTCGGCCAAGAAGAATCGTGGTAAGGGGGACCTTGCTCGGTGGTTTCAGAATTGTTGCGTTGCCTGCTAGCAACGATGAAGTTATGCTGAGGATGCCCAGTGCGAGAGGTGAGTTGTAGGGGGTGAACAGAGCCGCTACGCCGTAGGGTTCACGGAATCTATAGTTCTTACCGCCATCAAAAAAGCCCGGCCCTTCTACAACATCGAAGTCTTGACCCCAGAGGTCTAAGCACAAACGATATGCGGCCGGATCAAAGAGCTCCCAAGTCCACTTCAGAGTGCCTACAGGCATTCCTTCCTTGATTGAGATATCTCTGACGTCATTGTATCGACTCTTCAATTTCATTGCAGCCTTGAGAATTGCCTCTCTGCGTTCATCGAGTGTCAGCCCCATGCCAGAAGTGCCGAAGGGATTGAACAATGCTTTATGGTCTCTAGCGCCTGCAGCAATTGCTTCCTTGATATCGGATTCACGAGAAAGAGCAACCTTGACGTATGCGGCTTCATCGAGCTCATCGTTAGAATACTTCGGAACACCATGATGTTTCCGGTAATCCCGTAAGTATCTCATATCCGCAGAACGAGCAGGAATCATTCTAGGAGCTCTGGTGAAAATGACTCGCTGACTAGCAGGTGCGCTTCTCAACAGTAGTGCAATCGCAAGTCCCGGATCTTGAATGACCTTTTCCATATCAGGGAAAGTCACGTATTTGCCAGAGTCAACCTCGGTGCCGTCGATGAGCAATGGTGCGATTTCCATCTTCGTATGCTCCTTTCTTGGTTCTTGACGAGGAACGTCGATTCCAAGGAGTCTTTTAGACTTTGGGAAATTCTATAGAAACACCAAAGAGAACAAGAAGTCATTCAGATTCCTACAGTGGTTTTTCATACATCTGGACCAGCATTCCAGGATGCTGCTCGTACGGATCGCCCCACGGTCCAAAGCCAAACTTCTTCATTAGTCGTACGCCTGCATCCTGTCCAACGAGTATGTTGCAATAAACCCTGATACATCCATTCGCTCGACCGTACTCGTCGAACTGCATGTACATTGCGGAGGCAAGACCAGAGGTTCTACAGGCGGGGACCACCGTCTGTTGTTCGCCGTAAAGCCCGAGTTCAGTAATGCTCGCTTTGTACAAACCTACAATATTCCCTCCGAGTCGACTGCCGAAGTAGTGGAATCCACTGCGCATTTCTTCAATAACCTGCTCAACTGTGTACATCCGCCTTGTCCGCCAATCTTCGGGATAGTCATGAGCAAGGGGCCATACCTGTCTTAAGAGGTCTGATATCTCTTGAGCATCCTCCGCTCCAAACTCGATTACGCGGATTTCTTCCGCTGGAAGTTCTGACATTACCCTTCTAATCGCCTTTAGTTGCTGTGGCTCATAAGTCTCTGTGTGTGGTAGTAGAACTACGTTGGCTGTGATGCCGCCCAGTCATAGGCCTCTTGAATGGGAGTACAGCCACCACAACGATGGCATCCAGCAGCTGTAGTCGACGGTTTGAAATCCCATCTATACAAGATAGTACCTAGAATCTTGTAGAATTCAACTGCACTGTCTAGACTCCGAAGGTAGCTTGGTTCAGTGTTCGCGATTTGACTTCCCGGAGCAGGACGTACCGGAGCCACAACAGGCATAACACCCAACTCAGCGATTTTCCTGATGAAGTCCAGAGTTACATCTAGATTCTCACTTAGTCCATGCAAGAGAAAGGTGCTCACATTCCCACGCCCGAATCTCTTCACTGCATGCTGCCACACCCGCATGTAGAGATCGGTGTCACCATATTCATGCTTGCCCGGACACATCTTCTCACGAATTGCCTCGTCTGCACTCTCGATGTGAACACCTACAGCATTGGCGCCCGCATCGGCAATCATGTCAATCAGCTCAAGGTCTAATGGAGGCTCGAACTGAACACCGATGGGAATCTCGCTGACGCTTCTTACGCCCCGGATTATTCTAATCAAACGATCGATGCCAACATCATTCGTGTCCGGAGTGCCAGTCGTCAGCAAGAGATGCTTCGCGATGCCTTCTCTCTCGGCGGCGAGAACAACCTCAGCTACCTGCTCTGGAGACTTCTCTGGAATCGTATCACCAGCCTTCCCCGATAGAGGGATTGTACAGAATGCGCACTGTGTTCCGTCCTTCCAGTATCTGCAGTCCTGATAGACCGTTGTTGCCAGACACTCTGAACCATGCAGTAATGCAAGCTTGGAGTAAGCAGTCCCATCCTCCGTGGTCATATCGAGATAATCGGGACGCGGGACCATCCTTAGCTGGACTGAGCCGTCGTAAAGCCATATCTCAGGGTCATCAGTAGGGTGAATCGTTGCTGAATGAAAGCGATCAGCCATTTGTCCTTGTCTAATTGGAACACTGCATGGCCGTCCGTTAGGTAGTAGGAAATAGCGCCCTCCTACTGGACCTGCACCACCCCTTCTTCCAGTCCATTCATCCTCGGGTAGTCTAGCACCCTCAGTGAGCAGTCGCACCTTCAGTCTGAGTATTTCTTCAAGACCAATCATGAGCGCGTCATCATTCCGTCTAGACTCTAGTCTCTCTTGAGATAAGTACTTGCGTCAATCGGCTCTCTGTGCCATTCTTACGAACTCGGGAAGGTCGATTACATCAATCTCGTCATCGGCTTCTGACTCGAGCATGTTCTTGCAGAAAGGACAGGCGGTGATCAAGTACTTGGTCTTAGTTCTTTTTGCCTGCTCGATTCTATCTTTCCCGATCGCCCTTGCTTGTTCTGTAAAGAGCGTTCTCATACCAGCTCCGTTTCCGCAGCAGGCTGCATTATCCTTGGTCCGTTCCATTTCGATAAACGAGCCACCTGAAACATGCTGAATTACGTGCCGTGGTTCATCATAGATACCGCAGTGTCTTCCAAGGTGGCAGGGGTCGTGATAGGTCACATCCCCCTCTATCTTAGAAGCGGGAATTATATCCAGTTGCTCGGCCAATAGCTGACTGATGTGCTTCACGGGCTTGTTGAGCTCGAGTCCGTGCATAGGATAGTCCTGCGTTAAGACCCTGTAGCACCCCGGACACGTGACGACCACTTCATCACCTTCCGTGCTGTTGATGACTTCGACATTATGCCTTGCTTGTTCAAGGGCTTCGTTGACAAAGCCCGTTCTAAAGAGTGGAGAGCCACAACACCACTCATCGTCCAAGAGTGTGACACTTGACCCAATGGAGTTGAGCAAATCGATTGTTTCCTGGGCAATCTCTTGCTCGCGGTATGAGCTCGTGCATCCAATGAAGTAGATTAGTTTCCGCCCCTCACCAGCCTTTGTGGCAACCGCACTTCTGCGTCTTGAGTGGGACTCATCAAATGGGTTGTGATTGCTCCTGATCGAGTCCTTCATTCGGTCTAGTCCTCGGGGGTACCTTCCCTCGTTTACGAGTTCAATGCGCTTATGTTCCACTATGGATGCTATATCGATCTCAGGAACGCACAAAGTCAAGCAATGACTACACTCCAAGCATTGGTACAGTATCTCTACGCCACGGTCATCCAATTCTCTTGTTCCGACAATGTCTTGATGAATCAACAGAGCACGACCGTGGGGTGTAGGAGTGTCTGACCGCCAGGCGAAGAAGGTCGGACAGATATGCCTGCACATCTTAGGACAGGCAGCACACATTCGAACTTGTTCAGCAATCTCGTTGGCTTCCATCACTCTCTCACTCCAAGTCCGAGCTTGCCCGGATTCATTATTCCATTAGGATCTAAAACGTCCTTGAGCTGTTTCAGAACCTCAAATGCAGACCCCCACTCTCCCTCATTGTACGTAGTTCTTGAAAGACCAACCCCATGTTGATGACTCATTGTGCCACCTTCGCGAAGGCATGCAGCAACGCCATCATCCCATATCTGTTTGTAGACCTTCCAAGCCGTTTCAGCATCGGGTTGAGAAGTGAAGAATATCATATAGATGCTGCCGCCATTCTGATACATATGCGAGAAATGTGACATCACAAAGGCGTCATGAGATTCCATGGCCACCTTCATAGCATGATAGACGTTTTCCAATTTGTCGTAAGTAGCCACGATATCGATTGTTTCACCTATCGAGTATCCTGCAGTAGTGAACTTGGTTGGATAGTACATGTTGTAGCGTGTTTCCCACCAGCGTTTCGATGGACCGTCTCCAAAGTCCTTTCCTCCATTCTCAACACATATCCTGACAGCAAGATTCTCTTCGAACTCGACTGTTTCAGGTGTCCCATCGAAGGCAAGGAGCAACATACAGTCGCCCTCCTCAATATCGAAGTGTTGGCTCATGGCCATCGCAGTGTCTTCAGGGTCATACAGTCTGACGATTGAGGGAGTAACATTCTCCCTGAAGATCAATCGTATTGCCTCTAGACCGCTGTGAACGTCTGGAAATGCCATACTTCTGAAGCGACGTTCTTCAGGGAGTAGAAATAATCTGAGTGTTGCGTCTGTGACGACACCAAGCGTTCCCTCTGAACCTATGAACAGTTGCTTCAAATCGGGTCCGACTGAGTGTCTTGGTACAGCCTTTGTACGTATGATGTTGCCCTTGGGCAGCACAAATTCAAGACCAAGAGTCATGTCCTCAATCTTCCCATAGAGAGAAGACATGGAACCACCAGATCTAGTCGCTACGAATCCTCCAACATTTGAAGATCGAAGAGAAGTGGGAGTGTGGCCGGTTGTGTATCCTAGCCGGTTGACAGCTTCTTCTAGGTCAATGCCCATCATGCCAGCTTGCACACGAACAAGCATGGACTTGTCATCAATCTCGAGAATCTTATCCATCCTCTTGAGATCCAACTGGATTCCTCCATAGATAGGGAGAGTACCTCCGCAAGTGCCTGCACCCCCACCAACTGGAATAACAGGCACGCGGAACTCATTAGCGAGTTTCAGGACCTCAGAAACTTCCTTAGTACTGCAGGGAAAAACAATAAAATCTGCAAGTGGCAGAAGTTCTCCGGCGCGTATCTTTGCCTCGCTGAGTGGCCATGCATCGTGAGCGTTTAGCACGGTATCGGTTTCCTGAGAGGTCACATGGTCTGAACCTACAATGGCCTCAAGTGCGCGCTCCATCGTTTCCTTTAGTTTTGAATCAAGCATGCCTTGTTCACTCCTGATGACTCAGTCTTTGTGCGATGAAGACAGTCATGTCATCCACTTCCACTGAGCTACCCGATTTGTATAGTCTACTCTCAATCTGTGCGGTACAGAGAGGACATGGTGTGACGACTCTTTCAGCCCCGGTTTCCACAATGGCAGCAAGGTTCTCTTTCACCACTGCGTCAGCCACATCTCTTGCGTGGTACGCAACCAAGCCACCGCCGCCACAACATGAGTCAGGCGCCTCAGAGACCTGAATCTCCACTCCATTAATCAGTCGTAGAATGCTGAGAGAATATTCCATGATCAGCCTAGAGGTGTGTCTAATGAGATGACATGGATCGTGTACCGTGACCTTGACGTTGCCTAATTTGCTAGGCTTGGAAAGGGAGCCCGAGAGTCGTTCAGGCCCTATCTCATCCATAAGGAATTCAATCATATGATAGACAGGAACGTTCCATTCGTCACGTTCACTCAACATGCTGAGGTTGGACGTACAACCCGCACAGGTCGTGACGACTTTCTTAACGCCCATATCCTTCACCTTCTTCTTCAAACTGCGGGCGAGGGAGCGAGCAGTCGCATCATCGCCTATCAGACTTGCGGGAAGACCACAACAGCTCATCTCGTCTAGGACAGTGAAGCTAACGTCAAAGTGATTGAGGATAACCTTCGCAGCTTCCCGGACTTCTTGAGCGCGCTCTTCAGCCTGACAACCCGTGTAAAAGAGAACATCAGCGCCTACATCAACCCTGTCAGGAATATATGGAAGACCAAGACGTTCCAAGCGCATATCACGACTCTCTGTCTTCTCCTCCTTATCATCCCAAGGTTCGAACGCTAGCGAGTGTTCCGCAATCACTTCACGAAGAGTGTGAAGACCCTTAGGAACCAAATCAGGCCGATGTTGGAATATCCTTGCCCTAACGATGTTGACGACCTCCGGGATGTTCACATTGCGCGGACAAATCTCTCTGCAGGTCCCGCAGCCAGTACAGAGATAGACCTTGTCAGCGGTAGACCAAAACTCGGGAGGGGAGCGACTCAGTTCAATACCAATGCTTCGGGGTCCTGAGAATCGGTCAACTCCTACGGCTGCAACAACGGGGCAATGGTTTATGCACAGGCCACAATTGATGCACTGCTCAACAGAACGAATAACCTCTAGTTCATCAACCTTGTATGGTATAATCCGCTCTTTCTCAAGTGTGCGCTTCACGAACTCGTAGGCTTCTTCTTCGCTCATTCAGGTCACCTCCTTTGCCATGTGGGCCGCATTGCTCCCTGCGATATGCCCTGAAACGAGTGCAACTCCGAGTCCGCTCTTCTCCGTAGCATAGTTATAGCCAGCAAGGATTGAACCAGCTGCAAACAGGTTATGGGCGGTTGCATGGTCAGTCATGTCTACGGGTCGAAACGTTGTATCAATACTCAGTCCAGAACCAAACACTTCATGACCATCTGAACTAACGGCCAAGATACTCGTATGGTGTGGGGGTCTCATATCATGGGCTGAATAGAAGCTCTCAGTCACGGTCATGAGATTGAATACGGTCTCTTTGAGTCCGTGTTCCGTGGCATAAAGACCTCCTCCAATGTACTTGCCGCTTGCAAGTACAACAACCTTGGGTCTAATCTCTACCCTTCTCCGTGGCCCCTTTGCAGACAAACTAATCACTTGCTGTTCTTTCATTTCTGAACCAGTCGCCTCGAAGCCCATCATCATTGTTCCTCCTTTAGAAAGAAACAGTTGCTCTAGTGCCATCTGAAGCCTATGACCAGGAACAGAGGGTGGAAACGAGAGAAGCTCGAACACCTTGACGCCAACTGCTTCCTCCAGTTTCTTCCTGTTCTCCTTGGCTCGTTTCAGTCCAATAACTGGAGGCAAAGCAACATGACTTGCTCCAACTAGGTCAACTTGCGTCTTCATCTCTTCAACAAGAGAGTCAATGGCGCCCGGATGATCAAGATGTCTAGCAATCTCAATTGACGACACGTTGTATGGTTTGCCAAAAGGTGCAATGTCGAGAACACAATGCCCAACCTTCTTGGGAGATTCTCCCAAAACCGCTCTATTCTCAAGATACACACTGGCTGCACTCCCCGGTTGAAAGTCAGGGTGCCCTCTGATACCTGCGAAAAGTAGTACATTATCACTACTCTCATTCAAATCGTCGCAAAACATGGTTTCTTGTATCAAACAGGTTGGCTTGGTGGTACCAAGTACTGTGATTGGAAACAGGTTCCTTCTAATGTCACCAATGAGGGGAGCTACTGAGCTTGCGAGATTCTCCTTTAACCAGGTAACAATCTCTGCAATCTGCGTGAGTATTCTCTCCAAGTTCTGGGAGGGCTCTGCATCAGTGTAGCCAAGTATGCTGTATGGATGCAAGAGATGGAGACTTGTAAGGGCTTGAAGTCCATCTATTGGAGACATTATCGGCACGTTACCATCTGGCAAATAACCGATTACGTCAATGGCCCCAGAGGACATTGCTGTAGCGCCAAGACCCTTTCGCAAGAGGACAGTTTTTTGGCCTGATTCAGCCGCAACAGCACCGGCAACTAGACCTGCCATTCCACCACCAATAACCAAAACATCAGTCGCGATATCCATCTACTTCGACTCCTCCCATGGCTTTGAATCATAGTCCACCTCTGCTTGGTCAAGGTTACCAACACAAGCGTAGATTCCTTGCGTGACTTCCTCCTGCACTAACTGTTCACGTCTAAATGCAGGTCTCTTACCCTTCCAGCGCTCCGCAAGATAATCGAGGATATCAACTTGAAAATCCTCTCCTGAGAGATTCATCTCGTCTGCAAGAATGGAGGCTGCTTTGTAGGTGCAGAATGTGCCTTGACAGGGTCCGGTCCCTAATCTAAGGCGACGCCGCAAATCATTAAGATTCTGTGGGAACTCCTCACGTATCGCATAACGTATCTCAGCCTCAATAATAGGCTCGCATGTGCATATTGTTGTACGCCACTCAGGGTGATCATCCGTAAGCTCCAAGACCTTGACTATCTCAGTTCCTCTTCTCGCACGCATTCTCTCCAATGCATGTTGTGAGATATCGTACTCCTTGGCCAACTCTACAATATCAACGTCATCTTCGTTTCCAGGAAGTGGCTTTTCGTGAGTTGAACACTTCGTATCCACTCCAAGTTTCTCACACACTAGGTCAGTTACTGCCTCAGCCATGTGGCGACACGTAACGAGCTTGCCACCGGTGAAGCTGATTATTCCTGAACACCCATCCGACTCATGATCAACGATTTCGTAGCCACGTGTTACGTCGCCTTCAGGTATCTTCCACGTTGCCACAAGTGGGCGCACACCTTCCATGGTCCGTATGATTCGCGCGTCCCTAATCGATGGAATAACCCATTCCATGCTTTTCAGGAGGTATTCAATCTCGTCGTGAGACGCCACAAGAGTGTCAGGGTCCTCCCAAGTGTCTAAGGCGGTTGTGCCAAGTAGGACTGTGTTTTCGTGAGGGAAGAGGTAGATGAAACGGCCATCGACTGCCTTTGTGATTACGCCGACATTCACAACCCGACGGTCAAGTATCACATGTGCCCCCTTGTTCAAACGTATCTCAAGTTTGACATCAGCCATTGCGGCCACTTGGTCAGCCCATGGACCAGAGGCATTAATCACAATCTTCGTTGTTGCTTGTTCGACCGAGCCCGATACCCGATTATAGAAGACGACTTCTTCAACTGCTCCGTCCCTTGTCTTAATGTCAATCACTTCACAGTAGGTTCGGATTTCTGCGCCGTGACGTTTGGCATCGATTGCCTGTAACATGCATAGACGGAAGGCATCAATGAAGAACTCCTCAAAATACATGCTCGCGATAATTTCAGGATTCAGTGTCGGTTCTATCTTCAGAGAGTCCTCAGGAGTCAAGAAAAGTACTGGAGGTACGTCTCTCGATTTAGCTCGCTTGGAATACTCCTCTACGAAATTCCCACCACTTGAGAGATCACTCATTTCAAGCATTGGTGTGAGAATAGGATTCTTCGAAATAATGTGCCGCGCGATTCGGTTAAGGTGGACAATCTCCTCGGAGCACATTTCAACAATCTCAGGCTCATCCATGTACTTCAAGCCACTGCTAATCATGCCGGCGCATGTTCCAACGGTGGCCGAGGCGATATCGTCCCTCTCCAGAAGCAGCGTCTTGAAACCTCTTAGGGCGCAATCCCGCGCCACAGCGGTACCGGTGCTCCCGCCGCCAATTACAATGACATCAAACGAATTCAAGGTTAATTCGGACTCCAATGAGTGTGTGAACGAGAATTAGAGCGAGGTGCCCTATTCTCAGGCGATTCGCTGTACTCAAAGTCCAATACAAGCGTTTCGGATTGATTATGCACGAAGAAACCCACTCGGTAGAAAGATAAGGAAGAGTGCATGACCCTCCAGTGGTAATGCCAATGACTAACTACGATGTAGGAACTGCTAAGATCGTGAACCATGATTCAGATACATTGACTGGAGCATTTGGAATACCGGATAACCGATTCCAAAGCGTCCTGGACGTCGCAGAGTCGGCGTGGAGGTTTGGCAGCAAGGTTTCACAGAGCATCGAGTATGTTTTGAAAGAGCTCAAAGGCTCCGAGGCTGTTCTTGCGCTATGTCTGCTCGGACGTATCTGGGAAAGGGAATCATAGGCCCTGGGCTCGAGT
>JAUVHR010000262.1 GCA_030593165.1 Candidatus Thorarchaeota archaeon | reverse complement strand
CTGCCAGGTTCGTTTTTGCATCCTCGTCTTGGTTTCGAGCTCTACTTGTGTACACGACCCCAGTTCCAAAGATGGGGAATGAAAGGAGAATCGCCACCGCGGAGAGCCAGTAGCCTGTGCCAGTCATTCGAAACTCGCTCCACATTCCGTATCTCTGAGCAGTGAATTTATGGGCCATCTCGTGTGCCATAAATGTCGCAAGGAAGATGCTAATCATAATCGCAGGATACCACCCATACCCAGCTGCGATGAGATCAATCAGTCGTGGAATGGCCGCCCAAATGCCAATCGGAAAACCCATCATCGAGATGCCAACCAAGATCACCAGAATTGACGCAATCGTGAGGTGCTTCTTCTCAGTATTTGAGAACCGCTTTCTCTTCCTCTTTGCCCTTCGAGCCCCTTTCTGATCTAGGACCCTGCGCGGTATTGATCCATACGTAGGTTCAGCTGAATCATCAATTTTGATATCGGAATCTGCGGACGCCAGATGCAGAGCGGGACAGCCATGGCCCTCAGGCATCCTATGGTCTTCACAGAACACTCCATGACAATATGGGCACGTATAAGACAGGTCTTCCTTTCCGCAAAGCGAGCATTTGGCCATCGAGTTTGCACCTTAGGTACGAGTGACTCTTAGCATGCGAATATGAAGATATTCATCGCGTACCAGTTGAACCAACTCCCCTCCAGTTCGGACGGAGAGGCAAAGGCTTAAGAAGCCGTCACCCAAGGCGCGCCGCGGACCCAAGGACTCGCCATTTGTGGAGAGTAGCATATTGGACTACGAATTCGATGTTGCCATTGTGGGGAGTGGACCCGCTGGCATCTTTTGCGCACTTGAACTCATCAAGTACATGCCTGACTTGAAGATGGTCATAATCGAGCGCGGGAAGCGTATTGATGCTCGTACTTGCCCGAACTCCACCATGGCACGTGGCTGTAAGAAGTGCATTCCGTGTCATATCCTAGCGGGATGGGGTGGTGCTGGGGCTTTTTCTGATGGGAAGCTCACCTTCTCCACACGGGTTGGTGGCTGGTTGGATGAAATCATCGGCGAGCGTTCACTGACTGAACTCATGGACTATGTGGACAGCACCTACATCAGCTATGGTGCGCCAGAGAGAATCTACGGAGCCAAAGAGGATGACATCGAGGAGTATGCAAGACGTGCCGCCTTGATTGGAATGGAGCTGATTCCTCAAAAAGTGCGACACATGGGACGGGAAGGCTGTATCGACGTTATGGGAAAGATGTACGATGATATTCAAAAACATACAGAGATCCGCTTCAAGACTGAGGCAAAAGACATCCATATCAACGGCAACGCAGTTCAAGGTATAGAAACCAATGGTGGGGACATGCTTGCCGCCAAGTATGTTGTCGCTGCTCCTGGTAGAGTTGGCAACGAGTGGCTGTCCGGCCAAGCCAAAAAACTCTCTCTTACTACTGAGAACAACTACGTTGACATCGGCGTAAGACTTGAGATTCCTGTGGCAGTGATGGCAGGCATTGCAGAAACTCTGTACGAACCCAAGCTAATCTACTACTCTAAGGAGTTTGATGATAAGGTTCGTCTTTTCTGTTTCAATCCAGGTGGCGTTGTTACTAGTGAGTACTACGACGACATTCTTACAGTCAATGGACAGTCATTTGCAAATGAGAAGACAAGTACCACCAACTTCGCGCTGCTTGTGTCATCACGTTTCACAGCACCATTCAACGAACCAATTGCCTATGGTCAGTCGGTGGCTCGTCTTGCAAACATGCTTGGCCATGGTGTCATAGTTCAGAGACTGGCTGATCTGAGACGTGGAAAGCGAAGCACCGCAGAGCGTATTGCAAGGAGTCCTGTTAAGCCCACTCTACCTAGTGCTGTTCCTGGTGACCTTAGCTTTGTACTTCCGTACAGACATCTTAGCTCGATTCTCGAGATGATTGATGCACTTGACAAACTATGTCCAGGGATTGGGGGTGATGGAACTCTTCTCTACGGTGCGGAAGTCAAATTCTACTCGTCCCGTGTGAAGACAAGTCCCGCTCTGGAAACAGAAGTGAGAAACCTCTATTCAGCCGGAGACGGAGCAGGAGTGACTAGGGGTCTCATGCAAGCATCAGTATCCGGAGTAGTGGTCGCACGTGACATCCTTTCGAAGGAAGGCGTGACGACTCCGGGGAGTACAGACATCTCCACTTCATAAACCTTATATACCAAAAGGGCCCTAGTACTAATGTACCAAGTGGGCCTTAGTAGCCTACTTACAACTACACACAGGACGAAGCCCGATGGTGACTCAATAGGGCGGTCATTGGCCGCCTAGGGCTTCCACTGGGAGAATACTAAGATGATAGAAGACGACTTTGATAAGATGTTCCGCCGGATGATGGAACAACTGTTTGGAGCTTTCGGATCCCCTGAGCGAGGCCGAAGCCAGTTCGGGTTTCGAACCTTCTCGCCGCTCAATGAGCTAAAACAACAAGGCAGGAAACAGGAGCAGCACCAGCGAGATTTGCCCAGAGTAGAACGATTCGACTTCGGGGACCACTATGTTGTTGTGGTCGATGGATTCGCTCGAGAAGATAATCTGGAGATAATCGTCAAAGGCAAGAGAATGCATCTGAAACAAGGTGGCCCTATCGGAAAGACATTGGACCTTGAGATACCCTTTGTTGTGGATAGCGAGAAGTCAATGGTGTCTCATCGGAACGGGATTACAGAAATTACTCTGTACCCAGAGGAATCGACAGTGACTGATACAGAACCAACTGAGAAGACACTGAGGATTACATGATTTACATTTACGGAGTTGCGATTATTTGTCCAAGGAACTATTGAAAGTACAAGTAAGCACGGCCTTGGCAGGTGACCAAGGACGATCTATTGTTAGATTGAACTCGAGAGCCCGAAAAGAGCTTGGAGTACGAACTGGTGATTTCGTTCAAATCAAGGGGACAAGAGAGACTGTTGCCCAATTGCATATCGCACCAGTAGAGGACGAGGAATTCGATGTTGTAAGGATGGACGGCCTTGTCCGCACAAATGCAGGTGTGGGAATTGGCGAGTTTGTGGAGATTACTGCCATTAGCATTCCTGACGGAACTCGTGTAGTTCTGGCTCCAATTGAGCCCGTACAGTTCCATCCCGAGTTTGCGAATTATGCACGAAATAAACTGGTCGATAAGCCCGTGACCAAGGGTGATGAAGTCACGATCGGAGTTCTGGGAAGAGAGCTTCACTTCATTGTTGTTGCGGTGTCGCCTGGCAAGCATGCAAAAGTTACGTTCACGACAGCGCTTGAAGTGAGACCAGAACCTGTGAAACCAGCTGATACTCACGCACCGCAAGTGACCTACGAAGATATTGGCGGCCTTAGCAAGGAACTGCAGAGGATTAGAGAAACGATTGAACTGCCAATGAAATCCCCAGAGCTGTTCAAGCGACTGGGTATTACGCCCCCCAAGGGTGTCCTTCTTCATGGACCCCCCGGAACGGGCAAGACACTCATAGCGAAAGCCGTGGCCAACGAATCTGGAGCCAACTTCATCGTGATCAACGGCCCGGAAATCATGTCCAAATTCTACGGAGAATCCGAACAGAAACTCAGGGAGATATTCAATGAGGCTGAGGAGAACGCTCCGAGCATTATATTCATTGATGAGCTGGACAGCATAGCGCCCAAGAGGGCAGAGGTCCAAGGCGACGTAGAGCGAAGAGTTGTTGCACAGCTTCTTGCACTCATGGATGGTCTTGCAGGACGGGGCCAAGTAATCGTGATTGGAGCAACAAACAGACCGGATGACATAGACGAGGCACTCCGACGCCCCGGACGATTTGACCGTGAGATAGTGATTGGTGTTCCAGATGCCAAAGGTCGGCTGGAAATACTACAGATTCATACTAGAGGGATGCCCCTAGAGGACGGAGTGGATCTCAAGAAACTGGCAGTTATCGCTCATGGCTTTGTCGGAGCTGACCTTGCAGCTCTTGCTAGAGAAGCAGCAATGTGCGCCCTCCGCAAGGCTCTTCCTCAGGTAGACCCCGAAACTGGTGACCTTCCCCCAGATGTCCTTCACAATCTCTTCGTTACACAGGGCGATTTCGACTCGGCGATTTCAAGTATCGCTCCGTCAGCCCTGAGGGAAGTTCTAGTCGAGAAACCCAATGTCAGATGGGATGACATTGGCGGTCTCCAGAAGGTGAAATCTCAACTTCGTGAGGCCGTTGAAGCACCGTTGAAGCATCCAGCTGTTTTCGAAGAGATGGGAATACGTACACCCAAGGGCGTACTCCTATTCGGCCCTCCGGGAACAGGAAAGACACTTCTTGCTAAAGCAGTGGCCACAGAGGCAGAGGCGAATTTCATTTCAGTTCGAGGCCCGGAGATGTTTAATCGATACGTTGGAGAATCTGAGAAAGCTATTAGAGAGATTTTCAAGAAAGCTCGCCAGACTGCTCCGTGTATTCTGTTCTTTGATGAGATCGATGCGGTCGTGGGTTCCAGAAGCGCAGGGGATAGCGATTCAGGCGTGAGCAAGCGAATGGTCAACCAGTTCCTCGCGGAACTGGACGGTATGCAGTCATTGCAGAATGTCCTGGTCATAGGCGCAACAAACCGTGCAGACATGATTGATCCAGCCGTTCTACGTCCGGGGAGATTCGATGCCATTGTGTTTGTTCCCCCTCCTGAAACAGACTCCCGTCTTGAGATTCTTGGGGTTCATACAAGGGATATGCCTTTGGCAGACAGTGTAAACCTAGAGAAACTTGCAGAAATCACTCAAGGATTCTCAGGAGCGGACATTGAGGGTCTCTGTAGAGAAGCAGCCATGGCCGCGGTACGCGGAGATTGGAAACCACATCCTGTGGAGATGGAGCACTTCGAATCTGCACTACAGGAGATTCGACCTAGCATATCTCAGGAAGACATCAAACGTTACATGACACTAGCGGACGCCGTCCTTCGTAGGCAACCTGCCAAGAGGGAAACGCCTCCCGGCTATGTATAGACAATTCCAGCCAATTGCTATCATTGAAACGCCTGTCTTACGGCGCAGAGAATGCCTTTAAGGCGGGCGTTTCAAAACCCCGCAATGGACACGCGCCTTTCCTGATGTGTTTCTATGACACCGGCGCGAAACCGTCGTCTTTTGCATATTCTCATCCCCAGTACCTTCTGTTAAGATAAGTGAAAATTGCAGAGGTATCCAGACATCCAT
>JAUVHR010000125.1 GCA_030593165.1 Candidatus Thorarchaeota archaeon | reverse complement strand
TGATACTCTCCAAACTGAATTGGAAGAATCAGGGTGGTCAGTGTTCGTCTAATACTTTCTGTGGACATTCCAATTGTCTTCAGGTCGTAGATTAACAGAATTCGTGTAGTCTCGGCCATGGAGAAAAGCCTCCACCCCGCCTTCGAGTGGCGGCGATTGCCCTCTATCAGTCCAGTGCTTTCCCAGTGGTTTATTTGTCTGTATGTAATGTTGCTTTCAATTGACCGGATATGCCGTATGTGAAAGTTCCGTTTTCTTATGGCCCCAACATTTCGATTTACCCAGTCCATGAATTTCAGTGATGAACATAGGAAATCAGTTGGCAAGAGCAAGTTGTCGTCGATATCGCGCAAACCTCGGTCCTCACAAAATTATACCACTTGGTTCAATTTAATACGAAAGTGTGCTGCCATTGTCAACAATTGAATTCGTGTCCAAGAGTAAATAAGCGCCAAAATCGTTCTAACATGTTATCCACCAATGTATTATGATCTTATGTCAGAAAACTGCCGAGGCCAAGTTCGGCATCCATGACTTGGCCACTCAGCTGATAAAGCTCCCTATTTCCTCCACACGGCAGCACCGTCTGCTTCTGAGGTTTCCGGTTACTTTGGACTCTGCTGGACAAGTCAACGGCCTACCAGATTGCTGCGTTAATCGAGGGGTGCCTGTGCATATATATGCCGGTCCCCTCACCTTGAGATGATGGAACGCCGGTGGATTCGAACGTCACATTCTCGAGAGGTTTGGTTTTATCGATTGACAGACTCGGGGTACTTTTGATATCATCGAGCCATATTGTAAGGATAGGAATTCGAAAATGAAGAGAGACATACTGATTCGCAATCTGCCGTCAGATATTCGGCAGTGGATCGACAACCAGAGAAAAAGATCCCGCATGAGTCAACAGGAGTTCATGACCAAGCTTCTAAATGATATCTCGGGGAATGCCCAATTGCGGATGCCAAATTCGACGGAACGTGCCGTAAAGATGTCGACAGGGAAACTCCCATTCAGTTTTGTTGACTTGTTTGCCGGCATTGGAGGTTTCCGATTAGGACTTGAGGGTATAGGTGGGAAGTGTCTTTTCAGCTGTGAATGGGATAAGTATGCTCAGAAAACCTACAGCGCTTGGTTCGGTGATGTACCTGAGGGAGATATAAGAGAGATTGAGCCAAGATCAATCCCTGATCATGACATTCTCACAGCAGGCTTTCCGTGCCAGCCGTTTTCTATTGCAGGTGTTTCAAAAAAGAAGAGTCTTGGTAGAGAACACGGTTTCAAAGATCAAACCCAAGGAACCTTGTTTTTCCATCTTGCTCGAATCGTAGAGCAGAAGCGACCACCAATCGCTATTTTGGAAAACGTCAAGAACCTCCGATCACATGACAAAGGGAATACTTGGGCTGTTATCAAGAAAAGGTTAGAGTCTCTCAATTATCGTGTTTACAGTGACATAATTGATGCCCGCCACTGGGTTCCGCAGCATCGTGAGAGAATGTTCATTGTGTGCTTTGACAAGGAGATGTTCGGCGACACTCCTCACTTCTCTTTCGAGCCAATACCCAAACCGCGAAAAAGACTGTTCGGTGACATCCTTGAGCCAGCCCCCCCCTCCAAATATATACTCTCGGACAAACTCTGGAATTACCTCCAAGCATATGCTGAGAAACATAGGCAAAGAGGAAACGGATTTGGCTACGGGCTAACTGACCTTGAGGGTATTTCAAGAACGTTGAGCGCCAGGTATTACAAGGATGGATCAGAAGTTCTCATTCCGAGCGACAATGGCGGGAACCCGCGTCGCCTGACCCCACGTGAAGCTGCTAATCTAATGGGTTTCCCATCACGCTTACCCATAACCGTGTCTGATACACAGGCATACAAGCAGTTTGGTAATGCGGTCGTTCCCAAAGTAGTTGAATTCGTTGGGCGAAGGGCTCTCGCGGCAGTCTGTGAGCTGATCCGGGAGTCAGGGAACAGCTGTCTACTGAAAAATCAGCGCAAGGCTAATCGCTGATCAGCTTGGCTTAGTTCAATATAGACCATGGTCTATTCTATCACTATTGTGTGTTTACTGACTCCTATAGTATTGTGGGGAAAGGATCGCATTCAATGACCGATGAGCAAACTACTCTTAAGGATCTCAAGTCCACATTCTCAGTACCCTCCGGACTTGAAATCTGCAGAGCCGCTACCTTGGACTCTTTGAGTGATCACTTCGAAGACGCTGAGTGGATCAAGGCTAATTTCAGCAATCTTGTCGAGGAGATACAGTCAGACGCATATCGGAGATATCTCGCGAAAGAGAGACCAGCCGCCATTAAGTCTTTTCGATTAGTTTTGGGACAATTGCTACCCGAGGATGCAAATGCAGAACACCTGTTCAAAGTACTCGAAGATAACTTTTGGGCATTGGATAAGTTCTTTCTCGGTCTCACGAACGGGCGCCGCCCGAGAGCCGGAAAAGCATTTGAGAATGTAATTAAGACACTCTTCGACACACTGAATTATCCCTATACTCCACAACCTATCATTAATGGTCAGCCCGATTTCCTTCTGCCAAGCGAAGAGCATTTCCGCAATAATGCGATGGACTGTATCATTTTCACTGTCAAGCGCACTTTGAGAGAACGATGGAGACAAATCACGACAGAGGGTACGCAAGGGCACCTTTTCTTCCTTGCGACAATTGACGAGGGCATATCTGTGAACAACCTGGCAGAAATGAGGCGAAATAGGATATATCTTGTGGCGCCTAAGGCCATTAAGCAACGCTGCTACCCGGATGAGAATAACGTCATAGCGTTCGAAGACTTTTTTAAACACCACCTGGACCCGGCTATGGAACGGTGGCGGGACAACGGTATTATTGAGTGAGAGTGCTTTGACTGACGTACTCACGCGCCAGCAAAGGCGCAGGAACATGCAGGCAATAAGATCCAAGGACACAAAGCCGGAACTTATCGTCAGAAGTCTCGTGCATCGAATGGGATTTCGGTTTCGCTTACACCGCAAAGACTTACCGGGAACCCCAGATTTAGTCCTTCCGAAGCACCATAAAATCGTACTCGTCCATGGTTGCTTCTGGCATATGCACAGTTGCAGTAATGGAAAGGTTGTACCCAAGACAAATGCGGAATTTTGGAGGGAGAAACGAGCGACGAACATGTTACGTGACAGAAAAACCAGACGCTCATTGCAGAAAAGGGGTTGGCAAGTCCTTACAGTGTGGGAGTGTCAAACAAAGAACATTGACTCCCTTACTGAACGACTCCGTCTGTTTCTTGGCGGGTGAGTAGCATAGAGTCTTCACATCTATACACATGCCGTCCGACAAATAGTCTATCAACGGGGTCACTCTTTGGTCTGAGAGTCAGTTTATAAAGATGAGTCGATGCAGCAGGTACGAAGTCAGCAGGGACAGGTCACTTTCTCCAAGCATAAGAACAATCGGTGCAATAAATATATGCAGAATACGGCATCACAATATCGTTGATACTGCTGTCACTCCGCGTGCGTACGAGGGCAAATGCACTCATTGGCATATCGGGAAAGCTCCTACTAACTACAGTAGCAGCTGCATGAAGTTGCGTACCAGATGTTATCACATCATCTACGACTACGAGTGACCGTCCAAAAGGCAGAATCCCGTCGCACTCCAAGGACTCAATATGATCAGCAACAGTTGGTCGCGAGCGACCGTCAGACTTTGCAACTGCTGCTTTTTGCACTGGTGTTTTGCGCGAAAGAACGATTGCCATTGTTGCACCAAAGTCATTCTCAACAAGTTGTTCACAAATTGTCCTGCTTGGCCAATGGGAGTCCTTGGACTTGAACGGCACACTTCTCGGAACGGGCACCAGAAGAGAATCTGGATTTAGAATCTCTGCAAAGCCGTCGGGGAGTCCCTCTTCGCGCAGTGATGCCAATTTCGTAATTGCAGCGTGGATACACTGCCGCTGATCAGGAAGAAACGAATCTCTCTTGATTAGGTTAACAATTTGTTTCGACTGCTGGTCAATGGCAGTCTCACCTCGAGGAGAGTATTCCAAGAGCGATGCATAGGCCAGTTCAGAAGGAGACTGCTGAATCGTAATTATTTACCCTCGATGGCAAGGATTCCAACAGGTCGTCAACTTTATCCAGTTTGAATGGATGCGCTCCATAGTCGAGCATTTTGATAGCCCAACTCAACTTTCTTAACCGAATCAGGTCACTCGAAATGTACAGCGGACGTCCCAGTCTCAGAGCTTCCCATCCTTGGTGTGTCGTTCCACTATTCTCGAATGCCTCGACGATCAAAGTCGCATCCGATATCAATGCCATGGTTCGGTTTCTGGCGGGGAAATTAGACCTCTGCACCTTTGTGCCAACGTCAAACTGAGAAATGGCCAAGTGGTCTTTCATGATCAAACGCTGAAGCTGCATGTTTTCACGCGGATAGTATTCATCCAATGGGGTACCAAGGACGGCAATGGTCTTCCCGCGTTGACTAATGGCCGCCTTGTGGGCCTGTGTATCAATACCTGACGCCAGTCCACTCACAATCACAATTCCCTTCGCGGACAAGCGGCCCACAAGATCCCACACCACGCCTAGAGCGTCTTCGGAGGGCTTTCTTGTTCCTACTATCGAGAGTCGTCCTCCAGTCGAAAGAATCTCCCTTCGCCCTTCGAAATTAAGAAGCCTTGGAGCGTTCCTGCTTTCAACCGAATTGAGCGGCCCAATTAACAGTTCGGATTCCAACTGCTGATATGACGTCATCTATCACCAATGCCTATTAGCTGTGGCTCATTCATAAGTAATCTATACCTAAGTTTCTCAAAAGCAACTTTAATGTGAAGTTAGGTCTACTATGCCTTGGGGAGGGAGGTAGAAAGCCGACTGACTGGTTCAACCACAACGCTCGTCGAAAGCCAAGGCCATTAAGATGGAGAGAACACGAATGCAAACGGAAAATCGACGGGGATGTACGACTAACCAGCCCCCAAGGTCCCTCTCCCATTGGCATCAGTACTTTGACAAGGTCAAGGCTTGCAGTGTATCTCGGGGACATACTGGATATGATCGCAATCACGTACGTAATCATCGTATATATCAAGCTTGAAAGTGTGAAGATCAAATGTGATTCTGTGAGGATATTGCAATACATAAGAGAACGCCTTTTCATGCCAGTCCTGGAGTGAGTAGCCTCCCAATCGATCGTACAAGCGGATTCGGTCAGGGCTTGGCTCAGCGAGCTTACCGTCCACCCAATAGTTGTAATGTCGTTGCCGAATGTCCCTTACCTGATATGGGGTATGCTGGCTGCTCCGAGTGTCTTCGAGAGGACAAGGTCTGAACACGACTTTCATCGTTTTGCATACGTGATCGAAGTTTGTGGCGGTCAGTATGTAGGGAAACCAAGGATCAGCGTCACGTTCCTCCACTGGGATCTTACTTGCAAGAATGGCTAACCGCGCTTTGAGTGACATTGCTTCAGATCCTTCTTCTTGTCGCCAGCTTCATTTCAATCTCAGTGATTTTGGCATCAAGTTCGCACTGTTCTCGAGCTCTAAGGATGATATTCGACAAGTATCCAACCGCGTTTGCCACTTTCGGATCGATCTCTCCTCTAAGCGTTTGGTTTATGCTCCTCTCGAGCAATCTGACTACTGTGCTGGCATCGTTAACCTCAAAATCCTCAGTGTCCTGCGGCAGACATTTCGTCTTTCCTCGCGATCCTCCTGACTTTCCAGCCCTTCGCCTTTCTTCGGCCTTGTCGGGGTCATGCCAGAAACAGTAATCCCGGTTCGTCATTGGCCGAGAAGAACAGCATACTCCACCATCTCTGATGAAGACGCATCTCCGCCCATCTGAGGCTATTGAGGTGTCTGTGATCATTGCTTAAGCAATCCCATAGGGTCCCATCCGAGGAACAGCCAAGTATACTTTTGCAGATTCTAATGAACGAAGGCATAATTCGGGGGATTCCACTATGGCTGGGGAATCAATCACCGATATTCTGACTCCGAGGGTTTTTAACGATATTGCCTGATGATCATGTTTAGTTATTGTATAACAACGGGTTAGCCGATCTCGCTCGAGGGCAGATTTCATGATTTCAATTGTGCTGCCGCTTGACCTGTCCACACATTGATGTTCGTTCATCTCACCCTTTGGCCTCGTACCCGTTACCTGACCATATCATCTATTTGCACCACAATAAGATAGCTTCCGAACAGACCTTATATCGGTTATGACATGGTTCCAATTGTTGACTATTAGGGTCGCCAAATTTGATTTCTTGGCGCTACTCTCCCGTAAGACATTGAAGATTATTGAAGTTGAAGCGGTTCCAAATGTGCCACTGAAATATGTTATACCGTCTGGGAACACAAATTTCTGAAACCGCTGACGTACTGCTAATTCAGCATTTAGCCACAGCTGATCTGGCCTCCTTAACATTTCACAACAATGATCGATGCAATCGTCGATGCCGCTCACGTCAACCCGAAGCTCTTCCAACTCTGTAGTTAGTTCAGTTAACGCTCGACTGACCTCAACTGATACTTCCGCATAATCGGTATGGCTGAATCTTCCGTTAAGAACAAGATCCCGTGCCTTGCGCTTCTTGGACTCGAGTTCTTTGATATAGTTTTTGATCCTCCTCTCGTCCTTCAACCGTCTTTGCAGCCTCCTTTTCCAGACATCTCTAACTACCTCTTCGAAGGCCTCAAGGGTTGACTCGGTGGGGCCAACGCTCTTCAATAGGTCTACATACTGACCATGCAGCTTCTGATTTTGGACGTTGCCAAATCCACAACCGCTTACATAACAGTGATAGTAGGCGTACTTCCGGCCACTGCGAGATGTTGAAAAGCTGCCGGTAATCGGTTTGCCACACCTCGGGCATACCACATACCCCCTTAAGGGGAAACTGGGATTACTTCGATTTCGGGTCTGACCAGACATCTTCTTCCCGTCCAAGAGTACTTGAATCCGGTCGAAAACGTCCTCGGCTACCAAAGGTTCGTGGAGGCCACGAACTGGATCATCAATCCATTCTGGTTTTGCTATGAGGCCCTTATAGACAGGTGCCCTCAAGATACAATTGAGCCGCTGTGGCGAGACTTTGCAACCCTTAGCTCGTAGCCTGCGGCAAATATCCGATTGTCGATAGTCGGCCGTTGCCATCAGTTCGAATGCTTCCCTTACAAAGTGAGCTTCTTCATTTGGCTTGAGTAGGCCTCTCCCAAGCGCATCTCGGGTCATACTGTACCCCAATGGCGGTCTCCACACCCATCGACCATCATTAACTGCTTTGATCATGCCAGCTTTGGTTCGTTCAGATTTCACATTATTTTCGAATTCCGCAAGCAGTCCGTGAAGGCCAGTCAATAGCTTTCCTTCCGGAGTCTTTCCTCCTTGCTCGGTAACAGACAGTAGTTCGATTTCAAGAGTGTCGAATGTCTTGAGGAGTTGGTGAAAATCAGAGCTGTTTCGTGCCAATCGGTCATACTTCCATATTATCACTGCATCGACATCTCTGGCGTGACTCAAGACGTATCCGAGCAAATCCTGCAGCGCTCTTCGATTTGTGGTCTTGGCCGATTCACCTCGCTTGTTTACAAATAAACCAATGACTGTATAGCCATTATGAAGCGCATATCGTCGGCATTCATCTTCTTGGTTTTGCAGGCTATATCCATGGGTCTGTTCCGACGACGATACTCGGCAATAAATAATAGCCCTTTTCAAAGTGGATTCAGAGTTCATGCTGTAATCTCTTAATCTGCCGATGCATCTTTCGATAAGTCAGTCTCATCATCAATACTCGCGAAAGTTCTTTTCGAACTTGCCTTCCTCGATAGAAACTCGGACACTAATGCCTCTGCCAAAAAATAGAGCGAATCTCGGGTTGATTCGACCTGGTGATTCAGTAAGTCCCCACGATTAAGCAACCTTCTGCACTTGTTCAATGAGAGCATAGCGTTTCTCCAACCGATGCTCACAAAGAGTACAGGGACCGCCTGTCGCTCTAAGAGGTATTGCTCTGGTTTTGATGTAGAGTAGAGACCGTCTACCTACTACAGTTTAACCACTTCCTTATTATTGAGAGCAATCACTTGTCCACCTTTCACTGTCAACTCTATCTTCTGAAAGTCGAATTCTCCAATTTGGGCTAACAGCTGATTACTCGTAATACTTCCACTCTTACGTTTCATGCCAACAACTTTGATCAGTTTGCCATTTGACTTAGTTATTTCCACATGTTCGTATGATTCATCTTCAATCATGCGGACAATCTCTCCCAGTTTCGGGTTGCGGAGCAGGGAGAAGTCCCCGTCTTCCACTTCTATTTTCCTGCCTATGACTTGCATAGTCCGTTTCACATAATCTGAGAAAGGCAAGAATACGAACTTATTATTCCACGGATCTTGGTACTCGAAGACACGACTTAGAACATCAGTTGGAAGAAGAATCGGATCACTCTTTAGGAATGCAACCAAGCCAGTGCGCTTGCCGGCTAAAGTGAAGAAGATGTTCTTCTCGATATGAGAGAGTTGATACTCTCCAAACTGAATTGGAAGAATCAGGGTGGTCAGTGTTCGTCTAATACTTTCTGTGGACATTCCAATTGTCTTCAGGTCGTAGATTAACAGAATTCGTGTAGTCTCGGCCATGGAGAAAAGCCTCCACCCCGCC
>JAUVHR010000284.1 GCA_030593165.1 Candidatus Thorarchaeota archaeon | reverse complement strand
CACCTCTGGGTCAATGTTGAGTACGGATCTACTAAAGCCAATGTTCTTTGCGGTAGTCAAGAACATACTATTTTCAGGATGGGACTCCGAGTATGCCCACCAATCAGTCTTGTCAAGCATCTCAGTGACTTGGCCATAACTAAAGTCTTCATGGAACAGAGCCTTTGTTCCGTTATGGGCCATCACCCACAAGTCGTCCATGTAGTATCAGCCCGGATGAGAGGGCTCTGCTCCATCACGATTTTTCTGAAATGCATCTCTTATCCTTCTATAATCGAGAAGTCATCCAAGTCTAAAGTGATCGAGAGAACAACAAGTATGAAGTCTGTACATTGCACCTATTGAGTGATCATTTGCTGAATGTGTATCCTCATGGAAACCCTCCAGCCATACATTATTGGAGGACTGTGCTAGTAGGAGAGTAAGGCAGATTCAGGTTTCTTGCTTTCCAGATCGTTTTTTAATGACAACCGCAATAAGAATGACTAGAATGGGAATAGCAATTATGGCTGTATAAAGTGCATAGTCTGCTCCGTCTGTTGGAAGTGTATCTGCTGGGTTGAAAGCGACTCTTAGGCTGTATTCCTCAGACGCAGATTCAATGCCGTTGCTATCGTTCGCATAGAAACGGATAGTCCAGTCTGTGTACAAATCAGTGACATAGGCGTCGAAATAACCACTGTATCTGTTTCGGGGCTCCGATTCCATTGGTCTCATTGTTTGATTTTGCCCGACGCTCTCGTTCGTGCGTTTGTAGAAGAACCAAACAGTGTCAATGCCATCCGGATCATAGACAGCGATTTGAACTGATGGTCGGAGCCTATTCAGGTAGCTACTAGTAAACAAACTACTGTAATTTCCAAAGACAGTGTCTTGAGTTTGGGTCTCGGTAATCAAGAGACCATCTACATTGGTGCTAGCCACGCATGCGGTCATGCTCAGTCCTTGAAGCAAGAAAAACCCCACTAGGGCAGTCCATAGAAGCCGGCTGGAAATCGTGCCAAACAATCGATTCAACCTCATGAGATTTGCTGTCAGAAGCACAAGCCCAGTCAAGACAAGAGCGGCACGGACTGAGAGTCGTTGTACCTGGGCCATTTTCACTCCTGTTGATACTAGGGTTGCCATCAGGGATAGGTCTTTTGGCATCCCCCGACTGGATTAAGAAAGATAATCCACTTGTCGAGATTGTATTAATTGATAGAAGAGAAGAACGTCGACATGATCCCAGCTCCCATTCAACTAGAAGTAGATTATTATCAATCAAAGGGGAGTTCCAAAATGCAAGGTGTGAGTGAAGAGTGAGGTCAACCCATTTCAACATTACAATCAAATGTCTCATCCTGACTGGTGTTATTCTTCTTGCAGCCATAATTGCTGGGTATAATGCAGACGAAACTACTCTTAGAAAGAATGGAATGTATTTGGCTGATTCATCTGGACCAACCTTGACCCCAATGATGCCAGAGTTTATCGACCTAGTTCCTGGGAATGGTCCTGTCAATGTGTCGCTCGAGCTGAGAGTGAATGCAACTGATTCAGATGGTGTGGAAGTCGTCATTGGAAGCTATAGCAACAGAAGCGAGAGTACATGGACAAACGTCACGATGATTCTAGACCCATTATATGAGGATCCAAATGTCTATTTAGGCATAGTAAACTATACACTCGATGATGAACACAGAGGTGTTTATTGGAACATTCGGTTCTTTGCCTCTGATACCCTTGGCAATTGGAATGTATCGGAAGACACATTCCAGAGTGTGACGCGCGGTAATGTACCAACAACGACTACAGCACAACCACCTGAATTGGAGCTATTCGAACTAGTCCTAGTCTTACCAGTTGTAGTCGTGATAATCATTGCAATGGTTTGGATTAGGCGCAGGTAGAATGATATACACCACACATCCAGATGGTGCACCAGAAGGACTAGTCTTGACACAAAGCATGAATGCGTTTTCCCACTAGATGCTGTGCACAACTAATCGTGTTCCTTACTCAGACAACAGTCCGTTATACGAATTCATCAATCTGCTCAATCCGCACTTGGTCAGAGCGAGGCGGAGCAACTATCAGGAGGATCAGTCCGAGCAGCAACGGAAACGGTGATGGAACAAGTAGAAAGGAATAGGGAAGAAACCCTCTCATCAATAGACTCATCACAAGAGCAGGTATGTCACTGAACAGACCGGCAACTACCGTTCTCTTGATTGATATGTGTCCTGTGTAACATAGAAATAACTGGTATACAAAGACAAATCTCATAGAGGCTAATCCCACGCCCAACCACACAAAAGAAGGGTTTAGGATGTGCATCCCCGGAAGAACACCCGGATATTCTGGATCTCCCCAGACCCAGAGGACACTCACCATCTGGACTACTGCCAAATCTGGCTGGCTGACAGTGATAAACAATGGTGTGAGCAGGACTGCGCTCGTAGCAATTAGACCAATTATCTCAGTCCGAAATCTGCAACCTTTCTCGCGGATATTGGTTCTTGTTTCATGTGTTGTTGCCATTGCCTTCTACCACTGCAGGATATCAACATAAGAAGATTTGTGTGAAATGTTTGATAGTAATGGACGACAATCAAGATAAGTAGGGTTGAGTAATTCAAGCTTTGTTTTTTCCACCATGTGGTTTGCTACATCTATTGTAATATAACCTTGAATCCACTACACACAACTGCTTGTATTATTCGACAGTTATCGTCCAAGTTCTTCCTTACAAGACCATTTTGTATCTCATTATCGAAGACGCACGTTTACTATTCCAGAAGCAGCTTCAAGTTCGCTTTGCCTGATCTTGTTATTCGAGGGCTATCACTTGGTGTGACTCTTCCTGCTTTGCCACTTGTATTGCACCATTTTGACAATAGGGCCATGAACGAATGAAGCTGCATCGGTTGGTGCATTTCTTCTCTCTTGGCAAAGCATATGTACAGTGGTGATGATTAGACAGGTGTTCTCATATACAGTAGTTTGAGTTTGGCGTTAGGAGAGGTTTTGCGTGCGTGTAAATCGTACGTCTGCGATCCCACTAGTCATGACTTTGCTGCTTCTTGTGGCAGTATTGGGGATAGCTGTTCCGCTCAATTTGGAAAGACCACCTTTGCCGCCAGAAGAATACATCCTGCCTCGTATCTTCAGAGAAACCTTGAATGATACTAACAGCGAGTTTCAGTTTACCGTGCCGCACGACACAATCAGATGCGACATAAGTTTCATCTCCACGAATGGTACACCGGTGTCCCTCAGGGTCCACAATGGCACAAGCAGCATAATGGAATTACGAAACCTAACAGATGTTCATACGAATTTCGAATTCGAAACAACTGGTACAGACATTTACTACGTTACTGTCGCCCAGCAAACGCAGCAGAACGTCAGTTTCATCTTGTTTCTGAATTTGTGGTTTCTAAGCTCCTCTCAGCCTCAACCAGCAACCCATGAAGGCAGCACACTCCTCAGTATATTGGCTGCAGTCTTCACGGGGATAGGAATCAGCTGGTTTATTCAGAAAGCGGCTAGGCTTCATTCGTTGCATGTCATCAGGATATGGAGTGGTAGGCGGCTCCGAAGCGAAATCATGCCACTCATCATATTGTCATTGATTCTCGTGAGTGCTCTCAGTCTTTATCCACTCATAGCCGGTCTTATAACAGGGGATTTTGAGCAGGTGCATCACAGAGAGGTCCTGAAGAGAGAGGATAATTCATTGTTCCTTAGCTCGGAAAGTCCAATTGCTTGGGTAAACATCACAATCCCCAATGTAGACACTGGCCCAACTATGGAGGATTTTATGCCCATTGTGCCTCCACCCATCTACCTACGACTATTTGACATCTCAACTAATGGAGAACCAGTCTTGGTCAATCGGATTTGGGAGCATTTCATTCTTCATTACGAGGCTGGCCAACATAACTGGTGGATTGAGATAACCACATCCTCTGGAAAAGTAATAAGCCTTGGATTCGAGATGGTGGCTTCAGATGCTGAAATTGATTTCAGCGTTGAGATTTATCACTATATAGATGGCCCCTTGGTAAATCCTCTGTTCGCCATCAGCTTAGCCCTCTTAGGAGGGGTTCTTCTGGTCTTTTCGCTCTTGCTGGCTCGATGTCTTGGAATTGATATACAAGCTGCTTCTGAGCGGGTTATTAATCATTGATTACGAAGGGGATAATGCAGTGAGAAAGAGGATTGGGACTATCTTGCGAGATTCCCTGATGCCAAGATTCGCGATTGTGGTATTCTTCTCTCGTTAGCCCCTGATTACTGGGCTACGGTCGTAGAAACATCACAGAGATTGGTTTTTTCGTGACCGAAAGTCCAAAATCTTAACTGAATCAGCTACAATGACTACATGCGGAAAGAGTGTACTGCAATGTGGTACGAAGACCTTAGGGGGACAGATGGACTATGTTAGTGATAATCCTTACCTGCCTGTTGTCATGGAGGCAATTCAAAATAAAACGACTCCGGGTTCGTTTGCTTTGGACTGTCGTTATAGGCGTGTTGGTTGCTGGAATAGTACTCGCCAGCAGTTCAATAGTACCGATATTGGAAATCCCTGGAGAATCTGAGCAGACGATTCGGGTATATGCCCCAACAGCCTTTCCGTTCACGCTACGGCAGCATCGTGATTACAGTAATTATGTGTTTCACTACGAGATTGTTGCAGGATGGCCTGATGGTCTGACAATATACGAAACAATGCCAGTAGCCACCCAGGACTTTTTCTTTTTTCCGCACTGGATCCAGACTACAGTCGTTCTTGGACTATATGTCATATCAGGTTTGGCCTTGGCTTTTCCTGTGATTCTTGCATATCAAGGACTGCGGAAGAGATCTCTGATTCGGACAATTGTGGTAAGAAAAATGAGC
>JAUVHR010000269.1 GCA_030593165.1 Candidatus Thorarchaeota archaeon | reverse complement strand
AAGCTCTTCAAGTACAAGCCTGGAAGGATCAGCCGAGGAGGGCAACTGGTGTTCTTGACTTGGTCCTTACTCTTCTATACCCTGCCAATACTCTACCTAGTGGACCGATTGGAGTTGGTGGTTGTTCAGATTATCGTCATAGCGTCGTTCTTCCTCACTCTACGTCATTGGTGTTGTTCGACGTGCCCTAACTTTGGTTGCATTCTCAACTGCGTGCCCGAGGAGAACAGGTCTAAATTCCTAGAAACCCTAAGGTCCGGCCAGGTGTATGATTGACAACATTAGACTCCAGTTACCAGTAGTGCCATTCATTTCGTGAGAGTTCATTAGCAGCAACTGAAACTAGGTCTTCTCCAAGGCCCTTAGGACAGACTGGATGCTCTCCTCCAATGACTTCATCCTTAGCTGAAGAGCCAGTACTTCCTCCATTAGGAGAGCAAGCTTCTCTTCGATCTTCATCTTCCCATCAGAAGTTAACGGGAAGCCACTTGAATCGGTGTCAGCCTTCTTCCACTTTGGCATTTTCTTCCGTCCTACGTCTCTTTTTGGAAATACAGAATGCTCTCTCTCAGGGCAAATGTGCGTCTGATTCCAGACCGTCTTGTGCGATCGATCTCTATGCCCGTTGGGCGGTATCCAATCCTCTGTGCTATCATCATGGTAATCAGATCGGTTGGAACATAAACGTCGAGGATCAGCGAGTCCCCTACTACCCACGCCACTTTGGCACCGTCCATGATGGACTTGTACATATTGCTGAGAACCATATGGATGTCCTCAAAGTACTTCCTAAGTAGAATCGGATAGTCCTTTCTTCTGATACCGATTCTCTCTCTCATTCTTGGTTTGCTGGCTGCAATAATATAGTCGAGCCAGTCAATCGAAAGGAGGGGGAGTTGTTCTGCGTATGACTTCATCATTGATCTGGAAACGTTATCACACAATACCATGCGGTCGCGGAGTTCGCTAAGGTCCTTTGTGGAAGCCGCATCCTCCATCCAGCCTATCTCCAGCTTGTAGTTACCCACGTAGTCGAAGCTATTGAGGTACGGGGGAGAGGTTATGACTGCATCAATTGCAATATCCTTAGGCAAAGCAAATGTCTTAGAGTCTTCACAGAACGAGATGGATTTTCCCTGTTTCTCCACTTTCGTCTGCACGAAAAGAAGGTCGCTGATGATTTCCTTGACCTTCTCTTCAAACAGCTGGAATGGTAGATCTGGGTATAGATTCTTGAGTTTCTTCTTGTCGTAGCCGATTGACGGTGACCTTCTCAAGTTGCTCGATGGCAGAAGAATGCTCGCGAACGCCAGCTCGAAGTAGTGCCTAAGGTGCGGGTCGTCCACCAATCCTACCTGTTCTTTTATCCTTAGGACATTCTCGAGTATCTCGGACTGGAATTGCCTTTCTGTTTCGAGGAAGGCTGGAGGCTCCGCTGACGCCTTCTTTGAGAAGTCTATCGCATCATATTGGCGCTGTATCTCTCTCGGATCAGTATCCCACGATGTCTTTGTCAAGAGCACTCTGAAGATTGTAGGATTGATTTCGATACCGACAGAATCTATGCCTTTCATCATGGCAGCAACGTTAACGGTGCCAGATCCCGCAAAAGGGTCAAGTATCCGGTGGTCGGAAGATAGTCCGAACTGCTCGATTATGTCATAGACGAAGCTCTCAGAGAACCCCTCTAGGTAGCTGGTCCAACGATGAATCGGCCTCTGTTTGTTATTCGCGAAGTTCAAACCACGGTTCAATAACCGGTGAGATATCTTTACGTCCGGAAATCTAAGTTTGAACTCATGCAGGTAGGTATCAGGCGTCTTGAAGTGATGGCCGATTTCCTCCCAAAGAGTGTAGTTGTGGCTGTAAAACGATCTGGCATCTCTAACTAACGAGTTCATGTTGTTGACCATAGTGTTGTTTTGCTCATCAATCTGCCCTATCTGATGATTTGAGATGTGGCATTTAAATCTCTAAGTTGCACCAGCAGATAGCAACTGCCAGTTGAACCAAGTTCAAGATGACTCAATCTGGCCTATCAGAAGGCTTCGCTCTCAACACCAGAATTCTCCTTCTCATTCCCGAACTATACGGTCTGAGGTCCCAATCACCGTATTCCTCCAGTACCTCAAAGCCGGAGAGCTGGAGAAGGCGGTTGGCTTCTTCGTCGTCTATCAGTGCAACAGCATTCTCGGTTTCAATCGTCCAAGTTTCTCCATCCGAATCCGTTATTTCCAGGATGAATATGCGGCGTTGAATCTGACTTGAGAAATCAGTGACGAAGACGCCGGAACGCTTCACATGCCTGCCGTCCGTCGTATACGCATCTTCAGACCATTCACCTTTTTCTTGTTGATCGTCTCCGGGATACAGGTCGAGAATGAATGCACCATCCTCGGTAAGGTGTCTTCTAGCGGAACTCAGGCATGCCAACTGCTGCTCTGTTGTCAAGCAGAACCGGAAAGATGAAGGAATAATAACTAGAGAAAATCTCTGTTGCAGGTCGAGATCTGTGACATCACCCCTCAGAAATGAAACTGGAGACCGCACGTTATCTGGAAGGTTGCTTGCCTTTGCTCGAGCCACGTTTAGCATCTGCCTTGTGGCATCTACGCCTACAACTTCGTAGCCTGCTTCTGCAAGCTTGAGTGCTACTCTTCCAGTTCCACAAGCCAGTTCCAGAATCGGTGATCCGTACCTCTCTGCCATACTCAGATAGAAGGGAATGTCATCATTCACTGTGAAGAGGTCGTAGTATTCAGCAGCATCCCTGTAGCTCTTGGTGGGTTTGAATTCGGACATTGTCTTCTCCAATCCGACCTGTTCCTTGAGGAGTTCCGCTTCGAAGGACTCCCATTTCGAGGGAAGCTTAAGAACGATTTAAGATGTTTCGATACGAGATTCTTTTTTCAGGAGATTAGAGTATGGAATAGCTCGGATTTCACAGTTTGTTCCGGTCCCCTATACCGGCAGAATTTCCCCGGATAATTGTCGTTGGAGTGGTTCCCCAAGATGAGCCTTGAGTGGGCATCGTATGTGCTTGCCTCTCTTGGAGCAGGCGTGCTAGCAACTGGAGTTGGCATCTACACATGGCGGAAAAGGGCTGCCCCTGGAGCGAAGATGATTGCCATCATAGCATTAGCAGGTGCTTTGTGGGCATTCTGTAACATTTTCCAAGTAATAACCACAGATCTGGCAGCCATGCTCTTCTGGGAGGGTGTTAAGACTATTGGAATCGTCACGATACCCGTTGCATGGATTGCCCTATCATTGGAGTATAGCGGACATGGCGGGCTGATGACAAGGCGATTCTGGGTGCTGGCATGTCTTGAGCCATGTGCATCAATAGTCCTGACGTGGACTGGCCACCTTCACGGGCTAGTCCATGTATCTCCACGAGTAGACATGAGTGGTCCATTTCCTTACCTTGAGTATGAGCTTGGCGCTGGCTTTATGGTGGCCCTCGTTTACGGATACCTTTTGCTCGGTCTTGGAGCTGCACTAATCACTTGGAAGCTGTTGCACCTCTCTCGCCTCTACTACCCACAGACAGCGGCCATATTGGCCGCAATGATTCTTCCAATGATCAGTCACATAGTATGGTCTGCAGGTCTGCTTCCCTTTCCTGCACTAGACCTCACACCCATTCTATTCTCTCTTAGCTCCCTGTTGATTGCTTGGGCCGTCTTGCGTCAAGGTTTACTAGGGATTGTGCCGCTAGCTCTCGATTCTGCTGTCAGAAGCATGAATGATGGTGTCATCGTGCTTGATGAGGAGGATAGAGTAGTACATCTGAATCCAGCAATGGAACAGATGGTCGGTCAGAAGACGATTGATGTGCGTGGTTTTCCTGTCGAACAGTTGCTGTCCGGATGGTCTGAGTTGAGGGACATTGCTCTCGGCAGAGAGTACGGCAGAAAAGAGATTGCGCGGAGTGAAAAAACCAATTATCCATACTACGAAGTCCACATCGCACCTCTGCGTGACAAGAGTGATAATCTCGTTGGAACACTGTTCGTCTTGCACAATATTACTGACATAAGACATGCACAAGAGGAGTTGCAGCAGCATGCGATTGAACTCCGAGCTCGGAATGAGGAACTCGATGCTTATGCCCATACAGTGGCACACGGACTGAAGAATGTGCTACATCTTATAGTGGGCCATTGTGGATTGTTAATGGCGTCACGCTCCGAGATGAGCCATGAAAAGATACAGACTACTCTAGAACAAGTCGACAGTGCCGCCCAGAAGATGAATGGCATTATCGAGAGCTTGATGCTCTTGAGCGGAATCAGAAAAGAAACAATAACTCTGGAGCCTCTGGTTATGGCTTCTATCATAGATGAAGTCAAGAATCGCCTGAGAGCCATGATTGAGGGATACCACGCCGATATAGTCTTGCCTGAGGCTTGGCCTACCGCAGTAGGTTATGCACCTTGGATTGAAGAGGTGTGGGACAACTACATCAGCAATGCCATCAAGTATGGTGGAAGTCCTCCGTGTGTCTATCTTGGAGGCGAGGAAACAGAAGATGGCATGGTGCGCTTCTGGGTTCGCGACAATGGTGATGGCATCCCAGAGGAGAAGCGGCCCCTCATCTTTTCTTCCTTCGCTTCTGGTGGAGCCAAGGGCCCCACGGGGCATGGGTTGGGATTGTCTATTGTTGAGCGCATCGTGAAGAGACTTGGCGGTACCGTTGCGTTAGAGAGTTCATCGGACTCAGGGAGCACATTCACATTCACCTTGCCAAGTGTTAATCGCGCTGAGGAATGAACAACTTAGAACTTACTCTGATCCTAGACCATGGGATTCTTCATAACTGGACGGTTCACTCCTCTAGGTGCGACGCGGAGGTTCACGTTGGACTTTGAGATTATCAGCTTCAACGGCTCGTCTGACAAGATTCTTGAACATCAAGTCGACGTTGTCACCCGTCTTGGCGGATGTTTCGTAGTACATGGCGTTCCACATTTGCTGGGTCATTTCCCCAGCTTCAGGCGGCACAAATCTATCCTTTCTGTCAATCTTGTTTGCCACTATGGCGACTACTGCGCCTGGGCAAACAGCAATGAACCTGTCGTACCACTCGGTGATTTCGATGAAAGTTCCTGGTCGAGTGACATCGTAAACAATG
>JAUVHR010000071.1 GCA_030593165.1 Candidatus Thorarchaeota archaeon | reverse complement strand
CTGGATTACTGAAATGCTCTGAGAGCCATAGGAAACAATCCACCATTGATAGCCCGTATCACAGAGAGTTTCCCCATAGCACTCCTCGAACCCTACTGGCGAGGGCAACAGAATCACTCTGGTTGCGGATTGCATGTCAGGCCGGTACACAGCAACCATGTGGAAAGAATTCGATGGAAAAACATCAAGTGGGAGTTTGAGGTCATCCTTGGCAAGAGAGTACAGATGGTTTGCGGTGAAGTGGAAACCATCAAGCCGCAAATCAACCTCAGTGGTTTCTTTGAAAACAGGACGTATGTAGAATGTTAGATTGGATATATCATTTGACATGGACCCCGCCAAGCTGAAATCGGAGAGGGGTATTGAATAGTTATTCCACCCAAACCTCGGGATCATCTCCCGGTATAAGTACGATTCATGCTCGTGGAATGCTAGCCGGATGGATATGTACTCTCCATCTGTGAATTGCATAGAGCTGTACAACCAGAAGGATATCCGCGGGAAGTTCTCAAGACTCGATGGCAAGACCATGGGTCTGGAAAATATTTCGTGATAAGTGGCGGGAGCCATGTACCTCAATCCAATTGAGTTATCGCCATCGAGTGCGTTCGTTGACAGGTAGTAATCTTCGGGACCTTCATACGACCATCCGTGCAAGCTCTCAGTCACGTAGTCAGTACAGTCAAGATTGGACCCCGAGAAGTTGATGGAAGGACTGTTCCATACCCACACTATCACATCGTCAGGCGCAATAGATGACGTTGGGGTACCATTTACGATTAAGTCCATCTTTCGCACAGATGCAAAGGAGGTCACCTCAGTTGTACCTGCGATGACTGTAATTTCTGTTGTGCCATGTTGCGCGCTCGCTGATTGTACAGGATATTTCGGCAATTGCATGCTGGCTGGCGAGTACAGCCAATGTTTCAAATTGTAGATTCGTGTATCGTTCTTGTTGAATGCTAGTTCAAATTGGTTAAGCAAGGTTTCGGCACCTGGATATCTCTGCGTTATCGTGGTCCATTCTTTCGCTATGATTAGGAAGTAAACAGTTGTGTAGTTGGGGTATAGAGAGTCTAGAAGCTCACCAATCTCAGTTGCATCACTGCTAGAAAGGATGGAATTAACAACGCTTGCTCGTACTTCTGAGTTGCTTACATTGAATGAAGCAGCAACACCACCATAAGATACTACAACAGTCATGTCATCATGCTCATGTTGCAGCCAATCAATGGCTTCAAAATCCGACTCTGTGTATGGAATCCAGAAGCTTGTAGCGGGTATAGCAGAAAACAAGACCGAGAAAGTCACCATGACCAAGATGGATCCCGCTGCTAGACCAGCGGATAATCTCAAACCATCACGTCGGACAGGGCTGAAATGGCGCCTGAAACAGATTGTGCGTTGCCAGTTGAATAGGTTGCTGAAAACGCCCCGCTCTACGATTGCTTTCGGGGTAGCGCATAGTGAACTGACACCCCTAGATTTGGGGAGGAGTGTTTTTGCACCGAAACCAGCCAGGATAGCAAGCGGAACTGACAGGTATGATAAGAAACGGTAAGGAGGGGCATAAACTCCCAGTAGCGGTGCTAGCGTAAGAAGGAAGGTCATTGCTAACCAACCCAGACAGAGTTGTTCCTGAGTTTTAGTATGCTTCAACAACACCATCAACGCAGTCACTGCGCCAAGAATAACAAGCGGGAGCCCCAAGCTTGTTGCGTACTGCGTGGGCGTAAGCAAGCTGTACCTAGTAGTAGCAACTTCTTCAGATATCCAACTACCCGAGAGTAACGCAATGTAATACTGCACAACATCAATCACGACTGGAATAGCAACCAATAAGGCCACAACAGTCGTAGAAAATCCGTTGCGAATTGAAACTAGGAGTTGGGACCACTTCCTCGTCTTCAACGTAGTGATTAGAGGAATCACAAGGTAGTATGCGAGGATAAGAAAAACCGAAACGATGATGGACCGGTAATGGAGATAAATGTTGGCTCCAAGAACGATTCCAAGATAGACCTCCTTGGTGGTGACTACTCCAAATGACTTCCCTTCGTAGGCAATCAAGAGATAGAAGACTAGCATTTGAAACACCAGGGAGTACATCTCAGGCAGCGCCATCGTGCTGCGGTAAAGGTTGTATGGAGCCGATGCGAAGAGGAAAGCGGTTATGAAAGCAGACACTCCTTGGTCCGTTATTCTCCATGTGATGAGGTAGATGCAAGCAATAGCCAAGAAGAAGGATAATGGTCCCATAACAGCATATACCATCTCAACAGGAACGCCCGACACTATGGAAATCGAAGCCATGAAAAACTCGAAGGTTGTAAAATATGCAAGAGGAGCAGCATCCATTGTGTTTGGAAGACTGGTCGGGATTTCTCCAGTGTCTATTATTAGTTTAGTTATGAACCGGTAATAGTAAGGATCATAGCCCATCAGGTAACCCTGCGCGAAAATTAGGTATATCTCCCACAGGATGACGATAGCAAGAGAGAAGAACACTAGAAGATGAAAGATAACTTGAGGTAAATCCCTGCTTGAAATGCTGTCTGCTAATGTCACTGGATGTGCTCCCATATGCCTACCGCTTACCTCTTGCTTAAAACCTTGCGAAAGGGGGTAGGATTATTCCAAATTACCTGTAAGATGCCGCGACAGAAAGCTGTTTCGGAAGCTTGTCGAGCCACAGAGTATATATCAGTCGGTGAAGGGAACTGATGGGGGTTCACTGGAACGGATTTGGAGAACAAACCAACGATGTAGTACTCGTGGGGTGCATTGCTCTTTGAAGTTTCTTATAATCGTAGGCGCATTCTTTCCCTCTCAAGGGGGGTCATCGATATTCTTCACGAACTTGGCAAGAATTCTGGTTTCGTCACACCATGAAGTAGATGTAGTGTCCCTCAAGAGTCAAGGGGGCGCTCCGAGAAACGAGTGCATTAACAACATCAGTATCCGCCGTCCCCCTATCTTCTCTAAAGCGCTGATACCTTTTCTTGGCCCTCTGTGGATTGCTCTCCTCTTTCTGAAAGAGAGATGGATGGATGTTGACAGAATTATCGCTTCAAACCCTGATCAAGTGGGGATCGCTTTCAGTATTCTGAAGAAACTAATCCGTGTTCCACCCATTACATACCTTGTTGTCGGAAATTTCCATGAAGAAAGGGACGACTACTTAAGGCGGTTCCCCGAAGTGATTCGAAAAACCATTGGGACTCTGTACCTCAGTTTGGCATCAATAGCATTTGGCATGTGCCATCATTACCTAACATCGCAAGAGATGAAACCTGTGCTTGTTGCATATGGTGTATCACCAAAAAGCGTTGTAACTGACTCTTTTCTCGGATTCGTGGACCAATCCCGGTTTTTCCCACGCAGGAGAGAGCAGGATGAGGAAATCGTGCTTTATGTTGGTAGGATGTCAAGACAAGCTGGCGTTGATGTGTTCCTCTCAGTGATTCCTGAGGTTATGAAACGCCGACCCGCCACGAAATTCATCTTGATTGGTGGAGAACTGACCGAAGACTGGCAGGAATTAGTCGGCACGATTCCAAGGGAGAACAATCAGCTCCAGTTCTTGGGAGAAGTTGATCATGCTGAACTCCCGAGTATCATGGCCCGAAGCACCGTGGTCGTAATACCGCGGCGTTATGGGGCGGGATTGGGGCTAACTGCCTTGGAAGCCATGGCGATGGGAAAAGCAGTCATACTCTCGGAAACAAACAGAACTGTGATAGAAATGCACGAGAGATTCGGATGCTTTGCTACGGTTCCTCCAGGAAACCAGAGCATGCTGGCAGACAGGTTGATGAGGATACTAGAAGATAACGAGTTCCGCTTTCATCTAGAATCTAGTGCCCTGCGATTTGTGAGGGAGCATTATGAACCTGAAGCATACAAGGAGAAACTGCTCAACTACCTTCTAGGGGCGAATAAGAATCAGGAGATTTGATGTTGGAGAGTAGTCGTGTAGCCAGAGGTGCGGTGCTACTAAGCGCGGTACAGCTACTGTTTTTGGCAACTGCATATGTGATTCAAGTGTTTCTGGCTCGAATTCTTGGTCCAACTGATTATGGGAGCTACGGGACAGTTCTCTCGGTATTGAGCGTGGGTCTGCTTGTAGTGTCTTCGGGAATCCCTTATGCGATTTCGAAGAGAGTGTCTGAAAACATTTCGGCTGCGAGGTCCATTAGAAACAAGGGGTTGCAGCTGGAAACCGCGCTGATTCTAGTTTGTTGTGCTGCTTACATCGCAATTTCCAGTGCCTTGGGGCAGGTGTTCAATGATGAGTCCCTTGTGCTTCTATTTCAGGTGGCAGTGCTTACGCTGCCCACCTATGGCATCTACTCTGTGATATCATTCTATCTTAATGGACGGCAGGAGTTTGGCAAACAGACTGCTGCCCAGACTGCATACTACATCGCTCGAGTGGCTCTAATCATTGGATTTGTTATTTCAGGGTTTCATCTGGTTGGTGCTCTTATTGGAAACGCCCTTGCCCCAATTGTTGGCCTACTAGCTGCGTACATGTTGATAGAAAGGGAGGAAGAAATCCCCGTAGAAGAGGAATCCTTGGACAATTCATATGATCTTGTCAGAAGTCTGCTAGCATTTGCCGTGCCCGCAACAGCATTCGTTGTGTTTCTTACTCTACTGTCGAACATAGATATTTGGGCGGTCAAGGCGCTGATTCCCCTGAATCCTGAAACGGCGGGCTATTACAATGCTGCTTACCAGTTCGCAAGAATCCCGCTTTATGTCGGACAGGCGTTGGTGATTGTCCTGTTTCCAGCACTTAGTAAGATGATTTCCAGTGGGGACAAGCAGAATGTGCAACGTTATGTAGACATGGGTCTTCGCTATATGGGTGTAATGGCCTCCATCGTCTTTCTTCTCGTTGGTGCCTTCTCCACAGAACTAATCGACTTCATGTATGGACAAGCATACTCTCCCAGTACCCCGATTCTAGTCATTCTGGTTGCGGCTCTCTCGGTACAAGCCATGCTTGGGCTCTGTCTGTCCATACTGAGCTCTGGTGATTACCCTCAAACAGCCACATTTCTGTGTGTAATCTTGGTGACTATTCAAATCCTGCTGTTGTTTCTCTTAGTGCCTTCACTGGGAATGACGGGGGCGGCCCTATCAACATTGGCAATAAGTGTCGTTGGATTCTTGATGGCTCTGACGGTGATACGCAAGAAGATTTCTAGCAGTTTGCCAATCAAATCCCTGCTTGCTATCGGTGTTCCGGCGTTGGTAGTTGGCTCCATCTTGGTAGTTATCACACCAATCTTGAGCGAGATGTCCTTGCTAGTGTCTGTACTGATTCGAACCATGATTCTCGCTCTGTACGTTGGTTTCTTACTTCAACTCAGGGTGGTTTCCATCAGAGCACTAGTCGAAGCGGTTGTGAATCGTGATAGCTAAATGTGCACTGTGGCCTAGACTACAACTCCTCGATTATTGCGTTGCAGACCCGCTCAACATCCTCCAGTGTCATATCTGGAAAGAGGGGCACAGAGAGTATCGATGAGGATGCGGCCTCAGAAACAGAAAAATCGCCTTCATGATAACCTAAGTGAGCGTATGCAGGCTGCAGGTGTAATGAGATGAAATGAACGCTGGTCCCGATTCCCCGGCGGTTCAAAGCCCTGATAAGCTTGTTCCTCTGTTTCAAGCCGTTGGCCACTCTAAGATGGTAGATATGCCAACACCGTCCCTTTACATTGGGAGGCGTGACAATTCCATCGATTTGTTTCAATCTCTCGGAGTACGCTTGGGCCAGTTTCTCACGCCGATGATTCATTTCCTCGAGTCGGTTCAACTGAACAAGGCCCATGGCCGCCTGAATGTCAGTCATGTTTGATTTGTATCCGGGAACGCGGATCTCATATTCCCAAGATGCGCCAACATCATATCGTTTCCAAGCATCCTTACTGAAACCGTGTAGTCGCAACACAGTGATCTCTTCAGCCAAGCGGCTGTCGTTTGTGGAAACCATACCACCCTCCCCCGTGGTGATATTCTTAGTTGCATAGAAGCTGAAACACCCAGCATCACCGAATGTCCCCGTGGCCTTGCCCTTGTAGTACGCCCCCAAAGAGTGTGCACAATCCTCAACCACACGCAAATCATGCTTCTTGGAAATTCGAGTTAAAGGGTTCATATCTGCGGGGACTCCAGCGAAGTGTACCGGAATTATCCCCCTTGTGCGATCTGTAATGGCATCTTCCAGCAGACCGGGGTTTATGTTCAAGCTGCTGTCCAAGATATCAACAAAAACAGGTCTAGCGCCGGTATGAACTATTGAGTTCACTGTGGCCGCAAATGTGAAGGGAGTTGTGATAATCTCATCACCTGGACCTATGCCTAATCCAACGAGACTCAAGAAAAGGGCAGATGTGCACGAGTTCATCGAAATTGCATAGTTCGCCTTTACATAACTAGCAAAAGCACATTCGAACTCCTTTACTCTGGGCCCCATCGTAAGCCATCCACCTTTCATGACCTCCACAACAGCATCGATCTCAGCCTGCCCGATGGCAGGCTTGCAGAAAGGAATGGTTCTCTCATCGTCATCAGTCATGTTCTATCACCGGTTGTATTCAGGCACGATTCGTTTTAGGGCAGCATATATTTCCGCACGGTCTCTGCTCTTAGCGAGATCCCGAAGAGTATCAAGGTCTTCTCGCATACTTGTCCAGTCTGAGCTGTGCTTGCATGTTATCCGAGATATCAAATCGCTCTTTGTGGATTCCGTGGTTTCTCTACTGGCGACAAGCTCCTCACTGATTTTCTCGCCAGGCCTCAGTCCAGTGAAAACGACCTTGATGTCTTCATTTAATTCTAGGCCTCTTATGCTGCACATCTCTCGAGCTATATCCAGAATCTTGATTTGCTCGCCCATGTCGAGGACATACAGCTCGCCACCTTTAGCAAATGCTCCAGCTTGGACTACAAGCTGAGTTGCCTCGGCGATACTCATGAAGTAGCGCTTAGCTTCAGGATGAGTAACCGTGAGGGGGCCCCCATGATCAATCTGTTTCCGAAAGATGCGGATGACGCTTCCGTTGCTGTTGAAAACGTTTCCGAACCTAACTGCACTGAAAATGGTTGATGGGTTCATTCGGGCATACTCAACAATCAAGAGTTCCATCACCCTTTTTGATGCACCCATAACACATGTCGGATTCACAGCTTTATCTGTAGAGATAGCGACAAGATGCTGCGTAGTATGTCTTACTGCGGCGTCCAACAGATTTCTAGACCCGATTATGTTGTTCTTCACTGCTTCTTCCGGATACATCTCCATGAACGGTACATGTTTGAATGCGGCTGCGTGGAAGACCACTTCAGGAGTGTACTCCTCCATGATGTCATCTAGCTTTTGTTCGTCTTGAAGATCGGCTATAACAGGTACTAGATTGAACTTGGTTTCGCGGATTTCTAGGTCCCAGAGAAGACCTGCCAGTTCGTTCTCAGAACGATCCATGGCTACTATCTGCTTGGGATCTAACGATCCTACTTGCCAGACCAGTTCCGAACCAATCGACCCCGCGGCCCCGGTAATCAGAACAGTTTTGGCTGTAATATATCTCCTAACAGATGCCCGATCTATAGCAATGGGGCGACGTTTCGCGAAATCACTTAATCTGGCGTCACGTATCGGGGAGAGGATGTACGCCCGGCCCGTGAGGATATGGTATACCCCAGGAAGCACCTTGTAATCGATCTTGGCGTCTCTGCATATCCCACCTATTCTTCTGATGGCATTTCCAGTAGCGGAAGGAATCGCAATTACAACTTCGTCAACATCAAGCAACTCACTAACTCTTGGAATATCCTGTGTGGTGCCCAAGACCGAGACACCATCGATTTCACAGCCTTGAAGGGCAGGCGCATCATCAATAAATCCGACTACTTTGAATTTGCTTGATGGTTTCTTGCGAAGCTCAGCGAAAGCAAATCTTCCGCCCACCCCCGCTCCGACTATAAGTATCTTCTTTACCGCAGGAATATCTTGCGCCTCCCATCACAAGGCGCGTTGCCAACCATTTGAGGTTTTCCCATGCAGGTTTGATTGCCATGACCAAGGTCGAAAAGAAGCATTGCTAAATGGTTTTGTACTTCCTGAATAGCAGCATCAAGCCCTTACATGCCTTCAATGCGGATATGTGAGTGGATTGACTAGGCAAGTAGACTAGAGCACTAAATGCTATTAAGGCGGCCCTGAAAAGCACTCACTGTTGACGGGTTGTAAGTAAAGTGAGAGAACACAAGGCGAACTCGGTGAAGATAAGCAAGAAAGCAAGAATCGAGGTCAAAGACATCGAACTAGGACACGATGTTGTCATATCGGACGAATGTATCATAGAGGGAAAGACCGCTTACATTGGGCCTCACACACTTATTGCTGCTGGCACTCACATTCAAGCCAATCACATCTCGCTGGGATATGGCTCAATGATTGGCGAGAAGTCAGTTATCTCCGGATGGGGGGGCCAGTTAGGAAACGTAGAACTGGGAGACTTCTCGCGGATTGGGAGCAACACCAACATAAGAGTTCCAACATTCCGATGTGGAGACTACTTCACTCTTCACAATCATTCCTCCGTGTTTGGACCTCATGAGCTAATAGCTGGACATAACTGCTGGATAGGACAGAACACAATTCTGAATACAACCGGCCCCCTAAGATTGGGCAACAATGTTGGCATTGGGGCTTACTCACAATTGTGGACGCATGGTTTCTGGGGAGAGATAATTGAGGGATGTACGTTTCACAAGATTGACCCAGTTTCGATAGAGGATGACGCATGGCTAATAGGTCACTGCATAGTTTATCCCGGCGTGCGTATGGGTAAGCGAGCAATCCTGCTGGCCGGGTCGGTTCTGACCAAGAACATACCAGATGGAGCTATCTTTGGAGGGGTTCCTGCACGTAACATGACTGACAAGATGGTTGCATGGAAACCTGTGACTCTTCAAGACAAGCTCGATATGATGAAGAGGTTCGTGCAAGAATTCGCTGCAGATCTTGGCGAATCCTACAAAACCACAGAGTCAGATCAATGCATGCAATTTGATTCAGGGGATTATATCTTCGAAATCGATTTCCCAGACTTGGCTAACAATTTAGAGCCATCCAGCATTGATAGAATAATCGTGGTAGAGGGATATGACTGGGAACCTATCGACGATAGGACCTCAGTGTTCATTCTCGCCACAAAGAAGTATTTGAAGAAACGAACGAAGTGCGAACAGATGCTAATCAGGTTTCTGATGTCACACAGAGCGCGCTTTCTCCCTTTTGGACCCCTACACCGGGAAGACAGCTAGCTCCACGCAAGCAAACGGGATTGTGATGATAAATTGTCCGAATCAGCAAGCCTCAAGACAAGCACAAGTGCGGACTACAGGACACTCACACGAATGTGGAAAAGCATGGACTGGACCTCGAGTATTGGGATTCTCTATGCCATAATGACAGTCACGTTCATCTCACTCACCTACCATCAAGCGATTGTCTGTCTGTTCCCTATCAGAGTGGTTTCCGGAGCAGTGTCATTCATTGTGATTCCTGGTGCGCTAGTAGCTAAGGTTGTATTGCCTAAAGACCTGCGGAACCTGAGTTCGTCAATGGTGATGGGACTCGTGCTCCTAATATTGGAATGCCAAATGCTTGTTTCGCTTGTTCTCCTGGCTAATTTGAAACTGAGCCTTGTCATCTCTCTATGCAGCGCAAGCTCGGTGATTGTACTCTCTTGCATTGTATTCATGAAACTCCAACGCAAGGATGTGAGCCTCAGAGACGTCTTGGTTATTCACAACAAACACGTCCTACACGCGGTTCTCGTTGGGCTGTTTCTCAGACTTATCTTGCTATACTTCACCCAAGGCACACTCGCGCCTGACGCGTCACTATATGCCGATTATGCCAGAGCCATGGCAGGCACGGGCTTCAACTCATCTGTCGCCAATGATACTGCGGTATTCGATTTGTGGAATGGTGTACAGTTCATAGCACATCAGGGTTTTGTCTACATTTTCGCCGTTTCGTATCTCCTCTTGCCCACCACGGCATCAGGGCCTATGCTGCTACTTGTACTGATTGGCACCCTGCTCATATATCCCACTTTCTCGATTACAGAGCACTACTTCGGAGCTACTGCTGCGAGGTGGGTTGCCTTTGTGTTGGCGGTTCATCCACTGTTTGTCTTCCATTCCTCCGCCGGGTATGGTCCCGAAATAGCGAGCCTAATGCTGCTAGTTTACGGTGTGCTTATCTTGACGAAGGGAACTAGTAATGGACTCAAGACACCGCTGATTGCTGGAATACTTGTGGGTCTCGTATACGTCGTTTGGTCCCCTAACTTCTATATAATATGCGTCTTGCTTCCACTCTTCTTCGCGTCCGCCCGAATCATGGAATACAAGGAAGCTGCTTTGTTTCAAGTGAATCTACTATTGACCCTCTTGGCAGCTCTTTTCAGCGCGGACATCCTGCGCTTCTCGTTGTGTTGGATGGCGGTCTTCGGTGTTCTCTGGATGATTCGAGCCAAAGGTCCATCAAAGCGGCACGAACAACATGCTCCATTCTTTTTGGGCATTCTCTCTGTAATGGTGTTCTGGCAATGGCCATTTCAAGTGCTTTCAGCTGGCGCAGGAGGACCAAGTGCTGGAGCGGAGGCAAGTCTATTGCTTGCGATTCTGGCGCCCCTAACATTCGAAGTTACACTTCGATTTGTCTTCTTCCTCATATTCCACGTATCCCCAGTCTTGTTCCTGCTTATCCCTTTGGCATTGGTGCGCGGCAGGAATCGATCAGTTGCAGGAGCCTTCCTCTTGGCCGGGCTTTTCGGAGCCGCAGGAACGCTGAAAGTCTTCGGGCTTTTTGAGAAGGAAACGCTATTGCCGGTCTATCTGTATTCCGACTCCCGATTCTTTCTGTTCGTGGTACTCACTACAGTAATTGCGTTGGGCGCATGGTTTGAAGGGTATACTTCTGCTGGTATCATTGAGCCCGCCGTTGAGAAGACAACGTCATTGTGGAAGAAATGCCATCGTAGGTCCCTAGTGCTCGCCATTGTGATACTTGTCGGTTTTGCGCCGTCGTATCTCATGATTCCTTCAGGCTTGGCTCTGATAGATATTGAAGAACGATATGGATGGAGGGAGCTGCCAGTAATTGTGGACCTAATCGATAGTGATGAAGCGGTCGTCCTCGCTGACCGGGCAAGGGAATTCTCATGGTTCACGGGCAAAAAGTCCGTAGTCTTGGAATTCTCCGAAGTAAGCTTACCATCGGCGAATGCTAGTAGAGAGCTAATATCACTGATGACAAGATTCGGGGCCAACTACCTACTCGTTGACGATTACACAATGACTCATTGGAGAACACTTCAATTTCTTCTGCAGGAACCGCTAGCAGTCGGAAGTACACTATTACTTGATTATTCACAGATTGAGCACATGGAGAATGTCAACGGAACGGGTCCTGTGCGATCACTGACCCTGGTTGGCGAAACTGACCCCAATGCGGATAATCAATATGCACGGCTCTTTCGATTTGAGAGTGTATCTTACTGCAAGGCGTGGAATGACAACATCCTATCCCAAGGATGGAGCGCAAGCGACGACGGGGTTTTATCAAACTCCTCGGGTACTGCTGTACTCTCTATCGGGGCAGGATACAACTCGACATACATTTGGAGATCTGCAGGATTCGATTTGGGCCTTAATGTGAGCTCAGGACTTGTCATCTGCTATTTGGAGCCAATTACCGCGGCAGTTACGAACATTGAAATCTGGAATACAGACGGGTCCCTCACACGGTATTGCGACAGATTGGAGGATGGCATCTACTTCTGCATCTTCGGTCAAATTACGATAGGCGACATTCGGATTGTGATTACGGGCTTACAGGGAGATTCTGTTATCATCAACTCGATTTCGCTATGGATAGAGATTTAGAGCGAAAAAGCAAGTGTGAAGGTTCAAGCAAAGCATACTCT
>JAUVHR010000063.1 GCA_030593165.1 Candidatus Thorarchaeota archaeon | reverse complement strand
CGAACGATACACCGAGTGCGAAACCGATTCCGAGGTCACACGTGCACCAGAGGAAGAGATTGCAGATTCTGAGCTGGAGAAGACGCCACCGGAAACTGAGGAGAGCTCAGTAGAGGATGTTTCCAGACGGCTGGATGAGATCGACCGAATGCTCGAGCAGAACCCACATCTTCATCGAAAGAACCCCCCTGAACGATACGCCGAGTACGCGACCTATTCCGAGGTCATGCGTGCGCCAGAAGAGGTGTCGGATGAGGAACTGAGCGAGAAGTATGATGTTGATGTGGAGAAGGTCAGCGCTTGGAGGGAAGAGAGAGAAGTCCCCAGACTTGTTAAGAATGTCGAGAAGCATGAACGAGAACGTGTTGCTCATGAATCAGATGTTCCGGAAGAGGCGTCAGTACACCGAATTGACCCTGAAAGGGTGCGTGAAATAGTCGGTGAGGCTGCTGAGAAGGAGAAGTTGAGCACCGAGGAACTGGCCGATGTTGTTGAGAAGATATACAGAGTGAATCCCGAGAGTGAGAAGACACGCGTTGACTATGCCGAGCTGTACGAGGTTGGAAAGGCGCTCAGCGAGGATGACATGCGGCCGGTTGCACGGGAGATTCTGAGTAATAAGGAGGAGATCGAACAGGCGCTTAATGATAGACTTGGATTGACTGAGAATCCAGATCTTGAGGTGAGGATTGCAGTCACTGACGATCGGTTAGTCTACTGGACAAAGGACTCTAGTTACAATAACTGGTTGAACGTTCTAGAGAAGGAGAAGATATACTTCCGGAATAGAGAAGACAAGACTGAACTCATCGATGACACAGTGAAGCATCTGCATGTGAGAGGTGGTACAGAGGCTTCGCAATACTACTTGAGTGACATCTTGAATCAGATGACGCGACTTGAAGATTCACCTCAAAGACGTGTGAGACGGTATGGTGATCCTCCCTATTTGGATGGTGAAACCCTTCATTTCGTGAAGGATGTTCAGGGTCACAGCCTTGAGGACTTGAAACCAAGGATTAGTCACATAGGGATGAAGAAAGAAGGACGAGTCTGGAATCTTACATTTCCCGATATTCATGAGTACAGAATGAAGTTTGTCGCAATCATGGAGAGTGATGGTCACCACTCTCTCGATGGCAGACTCAGCTACTACGAGAAAGAACAGGAACGTCGTGACATAGCAGTCGAGGAATTCAAAGAATTCGGAGATTTTGATGTGAAAGAGGTCCCAAGTGACCCCAAAAGGGTCGTTCTTCCCACGGTTTTGAACGCGTTAGCCAATGCTTTTGGAATTCCAGAAGGGGACAAGGCAATCCGCAATCTGGGATTGCATGAGTCAATTATCGATGAGAGTTTGGAAGTCAAGATAAACTATCTTCCAGAAGTGATTGCGGAGGACGGGTGTTTCAGCAAGGGAAGATTCAGTATCACCCGACATAATGTACTTCATGCTGGTGTCTGGGCAAAGAAATACAAGGAGATGTTTGGGGTCGAACCACTGGTCACACAGGACCACATCGATTTCGTGTGTGATCATGCGACCCCAATGCCGGAGGAGCTTGGTTATGACGAAGGTGATAGAGTCAAATTGATGATTCCGGATTTGAAGAAGATGAGAAAGGACATGAATCCAGAAACTTCACAAATGGCTTCGGATTTGCTCTCAATTATTGAGTTCAACCCGAATAGGCTTCTCCAAGATGAATCCAATCACATTGTGCAACCACTTGGAATCAAGGTTCGTCATAACATTGATTTATTGATATATTGCAAGAAATCTGGAAGATTGTCCGTGAAGTCCCGAATAGAAACAAAGACAATTGATGATGCCATACGATGGGCACTAGTGACTCCACCAAATCATCCTCGCAAAATGAGAGAGGTGGTCGAATTCTTACGTGAACGACCAGACAAAGTGAAAGAAGTAAAAGAATCTATCAGTAGGGATGGATTATCAGTTAGTTCAGTTTGGGAGGGGCATAATCTTTGAATGCGACCAAGCTTGAGGGGCTCTACCTCGCTGGTGAATACGACTATATCAAGATTGACTGTGACTTGTACTTCTGGAATCTGTAAAAGGAAAGACGAGTGGTCCAGATATGATAATCATTCTAGAATCCTGCGCGCAGATGAAATATGGCATTCATGCGCTAACAATTCTTGTTTTCATGTTCAACCTGTCTATGATTGTAGACGCTTATATTGTAAAGGGGGGGATGTAGTAGTAGATATGACACGAGTAATTCTACTGAGAAGTTCCACATGTAACTCTGACAACTCAATGACTAATGAGGGATACTCAACTGTAGAGGACAGGCTTCAGAAACTGAACTCGAAAACTCTAACAAAATCAGAGATTCTCAACACTGACTCAATGTCAGACGAGGATCGTCTATCGTTGTATCATAGTGTGGTACCTCTCTCAGTCAAGTACAAGTTCCAGATTAGACGAGTCTTCGGGAGTCGACGATTCTGTGGAACTTACTTTGGTCTCCAAGTGCCTGCGCTTCTTATCTATAATGAGTCTGATGGGATTACAGATGTATTTCCAAAGCGATTTCGAGGACAATTTCGCACAATCTCAGATTACATATCCGAATTAGAGAGGGATTGATGATGGAATCCGTTCTTTCCGATGAATCAATGGAGAAAATCGCGATTGAGATAATCCAAAGAGTTGCTAATTTCTTTGAACCCAGCAAGCTAGGAGATTCGGTATTACTTGAAGTACTACGTATAATCTCATCAGATTTCGTGATATCTAGCGCTTTGGGCATAGAACTCAGCGAATCTATCAGGAACCCGAACGTAGGAGTAAGGGAGTTCTCATCTAGATGTCCAGAGGACAAAAGAAAAGAAGTGATGTCATCAATTGAGAAGATCGCGTTAACTGGAGTTTCTGATTCGATATATGAGATGCCTAAACTTAGTCCTTACGAGCATACAAAGGTGCTTGAATTCATTCATGCATTGACTGTCTACAACAGTATGGATTTTACTAGTGGAGAATTAAAGATAAACGGTTCAAATGGACAAAGGAAAAGACAAGGTGCATTCTACACACCGTCCGATGTTTCGCGTTTCATATGTGAAGGAACCATCGGTGAAGAACTTGATGCCGCAATAGATTCAGCTCTAAAGAACGGGACGTATTTAGACTTGATTTGTCTTCTTGATGCTGATATTGTGGATCCTGCTTGTGGCCCTGGAACATTTCTAATAGAGTCTTTAATGGTCTACAAAAGAAGGTATGCCACTATCTGTAGCACTCTGAATAACTTGGATTCGGGCTATTCCATTGATTCTGATTTGGCTGAATTGATGAAGATTATCAATAATGAAAGGAAATTTCTCACACACATTGCTCAACGACTTTATGGAGTAGATATCGATTTAGCTGCAATAGAGATTGCTTCTATTTCAATTGGAATCCTGTTGGAAGTATCCATACCCAACATCAAATGGTCCTTCATGCTCAACCTGAAATCAGGAAATTCTCTGGTGTCAGAATTCCCATTTGGAATACTCAACTTGGATGATGAGATGATTAGGAAACTTCTCGGTTTGCGAGATGATTTTAGCAATAATAGTGATTTTGATGTTAGGAAGAGAAAATACAAGGAGTTCCGTGAGGAGGTCACTCGAATTGAGAAAACTATGTTTCTCTCTTTTGGTGGTAAACGTGCTTCTGAAATTCTACATTCTGATGATATCAAATCTGCTTTCAATTGGGAATTGGAATTTCCAGAAATCTTCATTAAATCAGAGAAAGGAACTAGAGGTTTCAGATATGTAGTAATGAATCCGCCATATGATATTCTTAAACTCAACCGTTCTGAGTACATTAATGGATGCCAATCTAAGGAAGAACATGGATTAGCACTTGATTTGTTTGAAACACACAAGGCATTGGAAAAATCTAGGGCGTCTTTTTTCCGGAATTCCGGACATTACATGTTGTCGGCTAATAATGTGATAAATCTCTATAGATTGATGGTTGAGCGTGCATTACAAATCTCATCAACTGATGCAAGGCTTGGATTCATAGTACCGTCCACAATAATCTGTGATAGCTCAACTGCCTTGTTAAGAAGAGAGATTCTAGAGAATTATCTGATATTGGGAATAGATGACTTTTCAGAAAAAGCTCGGGTTTTTGCTGGCGTAACTCAAGCAGTATCCATTATGCGTATTGATAAAAAATATCGTTCTTCCACCATACCACTTGCTCTGTATAGCTCTCGAATTGTGGAATTTGGATATGTAGATTATTGCAATGTGCCACTTGCTCTGATTCAATCTGTATCTGGAGATTCAATGCGTATTCCAAGAGCATCAACCAATGTCTGGTCATTACTTGAACAAATCCACATCTGGCCCAAAGCGGTGGAACAAAATTGGATTGTCAACAGAAGAGGCGAATTGGATTTGACACTCTACAAAGAATACATCACAGCCAAACCTACCAAAACACGACTAGTCCGGGGAAATCACATATCACGATATGAATTAAAATGGCAACCAAAAACAAAGGAATCGTATGTAGTTATTGAAGGATTTCTAACCGCGTTAAAGGGATCAAGTAAGAAGCAGGATATTCAAAGAACAAGAATCGCAGGACAACAAGTATCTAATATGGCTCAAAAACGTCGACTAAAATGTACATTAACAAAGCCTGGAGATGTACTTGGTAATTCCTGTAATTATCTGTATGTGAGAAACACGAATAACGATTCCGAGAATCTGATGTACCTATTAGGTCTGATGAATTCACATCTCTTGAATTGGCGATTCAGATTGACTAGTACTAACAATCACGTTAATAACCGTGATTTAGATGAGCTTCCCATAGTACCTCCAGATGTAGACGATAAACAACTATCGCAACTTATCAGAAAAATAGGCGAGAATGCAACTAAGCTTTCAACACAGTTCGATGTTTCACTCGATAACGAAACTGAATCACTTGTGTTTAGACTCTACAGCGTCAGTACAGATGACGCTTTGATGGTACTACTGGACCAAGGTGTGGATGAAGACCAAATCACCGAGATTGTTCGACTGATGAACTGATTGGGGTAAAAATCAAAGATGGCAAGAAGTCAGAAAAAATCGGGTGTGGTTTTCGACCATATTGCAGCGAAGCTCAGTGATTTAGATATGGAAATGGTGCGATCCATCCCACCAGGTGGGAACTGGAAAGATATCCCACTTGAAACTGTTATGAAATCGAAGCGTCTGCAACAGATTAGAGAGTCTGGAGGACGAACTACGTACTATGGAAGACTTCTGAAAGATCGTCCAAGCTATACAATAAACACTCACTTCAGCAGACCAGGGAATGGAACGTTCATTCATCCCGAACAGAATCGTTTGATTAGTTTGCGAGAAGCTGCAAGATTACAGTCATTCCCAGATGATTATCTCTTCTTGGGTAGTAAGGCTTCAAAATATAAGCAAATTGGAAATGCGATTCCACCTCTTATGGCTAAATCAATAGCAGAAGTTTTCAAAGGTGAAACATCGATAGATTTGTTTGCGGGAGCTGGTGGGCTAGCATGGGGAATTCATGAAGCGGGTTTTGATTGTCTGCTTGCGGTTGATTTTGACAAGAATATGTGTGAAACGTTAAGAGAGAGTAGTTCTACAAGAGAAGTATTGAATCTGGATTTAACCGCAAGTGAGTCTATTGAGAACGTTTGCGAATCCGTCGAAAATTTACTTCATGGTAGACAGTTGAGTCTTTGTTCAGGAGGACCACCCTGCCAAGGATTCTCAACAGCTGGGAATTGGGATATTCAGGACCCTCGAAATAATCTCTTCAAGCCATTCTTGGAGATTGTTCGAAGACTATCTCCAGAGAATGTGCTAATTGAGAATGTTCCAGGAATCAAATCGATGCTTAAAGGAGAAATACTTCGCAAGATTCTGAACCTGCTTGGAGAGTTGGGATATGAAACACAATGGACCGTGTTGAAGTCTGAAACTTTCGGTGTTCCACAGTATCGACGACGTGTAATCATATTTGCATCTCTGAATGATTCAGTTATTTCGTTCCCCGAGCCCCTTTTCGCAGCAAAGGGTGATGACTATGCTCGTTTTGATGGTACTGGAAATCTGGTTGTGTTGCCAAACCCCATTACAGTTTGGGCTGCAATATCTGAGCTTCCTCCAATTGAGCAAGGACAGGGAGAAGCGTGCATGTTCTATGATTCTAGTTGGCCCGAGTCAGCATATCAAAAATGGCTAAGAGGGCAAATCGATTTGAGAGGTATGTATCACCTCTATACAACCGAAATCAATTGAATCTATTACTGGAAATTAGAGGAAATCAAGTAGACGACATGTTTATTTTTCATGTTTTTCGAGATACTCATCCTTTGCCCACTTTGCAAAAGTGAGTAAAGCATCATCAATGAGATGATATGCACCATCATTATCATTGTTATCAAGCAGATTAACTATCCTACTGGCAATCTCCTCGATCTCCTCAAAACGTTTGCTAGGGATGTTTCTATTTCTTTTCGAAATGTATTTCTCTAATGATTCAAAAGCTATGCGCTCATACCGAGCTGCATTTCTCTTCTGTTCCGTCCGAGATGCTGGTGTTTTTACAAGATTGTCGTAATCACCTGTTGTGGGATTAAAACCTATGAATTCGATTGTAAAGAATGCATATTCTGGGTGAAGATATTTTTCTTTCAAGAAATCACGATAATTAGCTTCGGAGATTCTACCAAGTATCGTAAAAATATAATGAATATTGAGTCTCATTAGACGACTTACTAATTTGGCCTCTTTGTCACTAGCTGGCAAGTCTTTGAGTGCATCCCATACATGTTTTGTGTGCCAAGATGCAACTTCTATTCCACCACGCTCCAATTGGATGATTCTCTCAATCTCGTCAAGTGTCATTCTGTTATTCCGACTGCTGTTACAGGAGCTACATGCGGATCTTAATCTAGGCGGATTACCAACACTAAAACCAAGTGAAATGGGACCTAAATGATCAGCAGTTACTTTGCCTTCCTTGCCACAGATAAGACACACTCCCTTCTTTGCCTTCCCAAAAAGTTTCATGAGCCAACCTGCAGCTTTCCAATCGCCATCTGACCAATGTTCATAGGCACGCCTATCCTCACCATATCTCCGAAGATTATCTGCATGTCTTCCCTTGTCCTCTTTTGATCTACAACATTTGTTATAAGTATGAAATCCATCAAATCGATCTGGACAATTACTCATAACACCTGGACTTAGTTTTGTCTTCTCTTCTGTAAGAATATAGTCCAAACAAGATTGGATTGAGTTTGCAGTTCCTGATGGAATCTTGAATATATTCCTCAAGCCTTCAATAACTCTGCCTTCATCAAAATTATCAGAGAGAATATCTACGACTTCATCAATTCGCAGCAAGTCCATGAACAAAAAGGGATTCGTCGGATTAAACTCCTTGTTGAGTTGCTTGATTGTATTCTTATTTGGATAGACATAATCAATCTTCAGCACTTTGCCACAAATCTGACATGGTTTATCCCTTGTGGGATGATTAACTCTTGAAACAGCAGACTGCCACTTGCCTTTCTTAGGTAAGCCAAGTTCTCTTCTCTTCTGATCCCACCAATTTAGACGTTCCCTACCTAATTCACTCTTTCCTGTTACAACCCATCGAACACTTCCATCCTTTTTACGAGGGTCAGGCATACCTGAATAGTTCGGGTGTAATGCAATCTTATCCGTATATTCCACAAAATCCTGATGCCATTTTCGTTCTGTTCGTCCCAATTCCCGTCACCACAAATACGTTCTCTGGTTTGCGCACCCAGATCACAGGAAAAGGATGTAGAATTGGTGACTTATCTATCATTCCTAATTCAGTCTACTGCCAATATCAGTATAATCTATCCAGAAAAAGAAAGAATGGTAGCGGGTGGTTGATTTTTGCCCGATGAGTGGAAGTCACTCACCGCCGAACAACCGATTTCGGGGTTTCCCCGTGCGAAGGCTCGTCGCTTTCGCATTATGAGCCCCGCGGGATAGGCCTTTGAAGCCGACCGGGACGAATCCAAGTCGAAGGCTTCCCCAACCCGCTATTGCATATTGGATTTTACTGACGCGAGTTTTAAGGCTTTTCATGGAACCGCATAAGGTTCATGCAGAAACTCATTTCCCGCGTATAGGGCGCTTTTCACGAATTTCTCGTTCATCTTCCTCAAGGTCACCTACCGAATCAACCACCCGCTACCATCTTTTCTCTTCTTTCTGTGGCTATCCTTGAAAACTACAACTACATTCTGTATATCACTCGGTCTTGTTGAGTGTAATGTTAATATCCATGAAAGGAATAGAAGACTAAATAGATGGTTAATCCTTATGAAAATTACCGATGGAAAAACAATCATGAAAGAGGGTGATTGGTGCCCAACCTGTCCTTTGCAAGGTAAAGGGCAGAACAGAGTTGTAGTCAATAACCGAGGTCGAAATTTCAGATTTGAATGTCCCGTATGTTGGAACAAATTCACAATTCTTGGAGTATTGTATCTCAAAACGAAGACATTACGCAATCAGGGAAAGTGTCCGAAATGTGGATATTACAGCGGCCTTGTTGGTAGTAAAGAAACGAATTTCCACTGCCATGTATGTCGTACATATTTCAGACCAGACGGAACAGAATATGAGGTATAACTTTCATTCTATTTCTTCTTCAGAAATGGTGCTAGTTTATTATGACTCATAGACCAATATCCATGTGGGGACCAAACATGAACAATAGTAGACGTACTAATCTATTAAATGGAATGAAACAGCTGGTTGAGGTTGTAATAAGAGGCGCCCAGTCTGCACTAGCAAGAGGTCTTTGGTGGGCGTTTACCGGCGTATTCATTTCGTCCTTCATAGCATTCTCGCTTTGGGTATTGAGTCTTGCAGTATCAGGGAATCCTGACTACTCATTTCTCTTTAGTACATTTCTCGTTCTCAGCATCGCAATGGTTTCTACCAATCTCTTTGTTGTATTCCGAAGTGAACAACAGGAGTATGATCCTTGGATAGACCTTCGATACCATGCTAGAATTCATTCCAAGATATCCAAAGATGAATCGAAGTTTCTGCTGAGACTCCATCGGACAGGATATCCAATAGAAATGGGACACTCGGATATCAGTACCCTGAATCGAATTGAATACTCAGTTCCAAATATACTTCTATTCAGTGGTGCTGGATGTGCGATTCTGGTTTCTGGTCTTTCTGTCGTTTATTCGAGAATTGTAAACGCTGCATTTACTAACAATGATCTATTTGGTGCACTTGGTTTATTTGTTATGACTGGGTTTTTGTTTTACCTTGGTATTTGGCAAGGGGTCGTTGGTAGATGGAATCAGTATAGAACTTGGAAGGGATTCTGGACATCATATTGGGAATATGTTCTAGCCGAACTCGAACCAACCGATTATGCTTCTGAGATACCGGAAATGATTGGTTCATGGATTCCTTTTGTGCATTGGTCTTTATGGGGGAGAAAATTCGATTTAATAGAGCCAAAATTCCTTGAAAGCATAACAAAGCAAGCATTGAAGATAATGAAACAACTAGGGTTGAAAGACATTCTGCCTTCAGACACTTCCGACCTTATTTCGTATTTAGATTGTCTGGCACTATTTCATCATAATCGCGAGTTCATTAAAAAGAATAGAAAGGAACTTGGAATAGTATCTGAAAGTGTAACTGAATTCAAAGAAACTGTGAAAGAGATGGTCGAGCTCAAGTCATTAATGGCAGAAAATGAAATGGCGAAACTCAGACAGGCAGATGACCTTTTCACATTGCTTCCGGTTGCAAGTTTATCGGAAGATGCAATGAGGGAAATAATGAAAATAAGAGGTATTGCACCCTCAGACCAAGACAGAATCAGAGAGCTTGCTAGGGGTAGACTTGAAACGTTATGGAATCTAACAGAGTCGCCCATTCCTGCATCACTCAAATGGACAGGTCTATTCTATTCCATTGCTTCATTGACAGCCGCATGGTTATCACGAGTCCTTGGATAGATCTACATTCATATGCACAATGATCTGCTCTAGAAATTGGACTGAATATACCTATGTTGTGATTCTGAGTCTAGTAGTTGAGTTTTACTCCCCTGACGTATTGGAAAGACAACTTTTCCTTCTAATTTTACAAATACTGGCTCTTCTGATTTTTCAACTGTTATGATGCACAATATGTGTGTTTCCACCTCCTCATACTCGATTTTGATTAGACTGAATTTATCGGGACCAATCTTGTTATTTACAATCTCAGTGAGCCTAATCTCAAATGCATCTCGGTCTTTTTTCTTACTGGGCATATGGGGATACTCGTTTTCAATACCTAAGATATTCTTGGAATCATCTTGCCCAATTAATACAATACCTTGATTTGTATTCATGAAGGCTGCAATTACCTCAGCAACCTCATATTCTAGATTTTTGTCAATCGCCTTCTTTCTTGGATTCCATCTCAAAAAGGGCTTTCTTTCGAGAATTTGGCTCTCATCCATCTCAATCATTTCTTGAAAACTAGGTAAATTGTCTGTTTTTCGAACTTCAGGCAGAATGACAAGAACTGTGACTGTTATTGTACTTGATACGATTCCAATAACAATGAGAACTAATTGAATTGTGGTTAGATTAGACACAACTGCATTTACTACTGGAACTCTGACAATTGATGCAGGTAAAGACCATCTTGTACTGACAGCAACATAAACATAATCAACGCGGTCAGGAATCAGTATTGCTTCAATGTCTATTCTATCAAACTCTTCTTCTCCAATAATAACTTCAATTTCTGAATCTTCTTTGTCTAAATTGATGAAGGATAGTCCTTCATAAGTGCCTATGTAAAGCCGCTTCATGTTTTCATCTCGTTCTAGGCAGTTCACCCGATTGTGTGGAAGACCATCTATCTCGGTAATTCGCGATCTCAACAATTCAGCTCTTCCATTGTTTATTTCGTAAACTAAAAGTCCATCATCGGTACCAACAAACAGCCTTCGTGACAATGGATAGTATTCCATGGAATTAACATCCACTGTTTCATTTACATCATCTTTTGTTTCACTGAGGACGAATTCCTCACTTTCCAAATCAAAGAGGTTGAATCCTCGGGTCGTTCCAATCAAGAGTAAATTCCCTCTTACTTTCAAATATGTGATGAAGTCATGCACTAATCCATGAGTTGTATTTAGAATGCGAACTTGGTGAGAACTAGTATCACAAATAGCCAATCCAAATGGATTGCTTGCGCATCCACCATACAATAAATCACCTCCAGATCTTAATGACCATGCTATCTCTGTGAAGTAGATGTCCTCAGTAATGTTGAACAAAGTGAAGTTATAGTATTGGTTCGAATGCCAAGCGTAGAACAGAATTCCACCGTTTGGTCCATTTGTGGCCAGAAATGCATTTCCGATATCTGTGACGGTCATGTCAAAGATATGTCTTGCATATCCATCTGAACCGCGCAAAGTCCTAGCGTCTAAATAGGAGTCATTAGTTGTTTGAAATTGTTGAAAAACCTCAGATATCGGGCAATAAATGAGATTATGCTCCCCCTCATATCCTCCCCATTCTGCACAATAAAGCGATTCATGTTCAGACCCGGGAATATCATTCCACTTCAAAGTGTTCATTCCGGAAACAGTAAGCCAGTTTATTGCTGTTAATACGAATGCAATTATAATTAGAACTAGGATTGCATTTGTCATTCGCATAACTCTAGGACTAGGTGGTTTACGATCAGATACACGATGGCTGTTATCTGTCATTTCTAATCTCCTCTGAAGTTGCTCTTTGAATTGATACTCGGCTCATATAATCCCTCCAATCATCAGAATTGCCACTGAGATGTTATTGACCGCATGAACTGACCAAGGGAGAAAAATGTTTTCGGAGTGATTCCAAATGACTCCTAGGATGATACCTAATGGCAAACGTGTTAAGAGTGCATTGAAGAAAGATGTTGCTAAATCACCTGCAGAAGGACCAATACCCAAGTAAACTGTAGTTACGTGGAGCCCAGCAAACAAGAGCGTGGTCAGAATTAAACCTATTATTCGGCTCTGAAATCTGATTGATACACGATTCTGTATAATCCCTCTGAATATTAACTCCTCACAGAAACCTATCGTGATGCCTGCATATATTACCTGGAATAATACGAGTTCCACCGTTTGGGGTGCAACTAGATAGGACAATGCATCAGGTACGAGTACCAATCGGATGATTACGTTGGCTACCATTACTATGCAAAGAAAGATTGTCAGAGCCAATGACAATGATGTGTAATTCATGTTGAACCCAAGTGATTCAATTCTAGTCCCCCGAAGAAGAATGAGA
>JAUVHR010000191.1 GCA_030593165.1 Candidatus Thorarchaeota archaeon | reverse complement strand
GGGCCGTGAGGCAAAAGGCATCTGCGGCTTCAGCCTGACACTTGACGGTAAGACCATCGAGGTAGATGTAAGGCCAACAGTTCACACAGGTCTCATTGGTACTGGTGAAGTTCCTGTCCGGTTCACGGCCATCAACAACAGTGGTGATGATCTCTCACTATCAGTTGTAGTGACCCCAACAAAGCACTTCGCGGTTGATCTCAAGGATGATACATCAATAACTATCGCTAACGGCGAAACACTCCCACTGGACGGTACATATTCGATAGAGTATGGTGCGGAGCATATTGATAGGGAGCACAATCCTGACGAGAAAGTACGAACTCAGGCGAAATGGTCAGTCACAATAGGCGACAAGAGTATTGACCTATTCAGTGGAACAGTTGCACGGGAGGCTATCACGCTATCCTCTGGTCCAATGTACCCTGTCTTGGCACCAGGTCAAACCAGTGTGGTTGCAGTTAGTTTGAAGAACAACACCTCAGAAACCATCAAGGGTATGGCAGTCCTCAGTCCAATAAGTGAACACAAACATCTAGCCAGAACAATCGAATTCTCACTGAGCCCTGAAGGTGAATCAGAGTTCGCGTTAGAGGTCACTGCGGATGGATCGGACTCACAGTCACCCATATCTATCGAGATTGCGATATACGTGATTGAAGGTTCAGACCGTACTCTAGTGAACAAGCGGACCTATACGATTCCTATCATTAGTGCGAGCGGAGCCGCCGCCTATCAGGGACTGAATGATTATTTCATACTTGAGAATGAAACAGTTCGGTTCTTGCTGAATGCATATCCCCCGCACGCATTCAGAGGTTTTCAGTACAAGGATCTAGGGCTCAACTATGTCGGTTGGTTTCTAATGCCTAACATCGGCTATCCGTTTCCAACGGGTAGCACTGAATGGGACAAGAAACGATTCGAAATACGCACGATTAACACGCCCGAGTACGCGGCTCTAGAGATGGAGGCTGAGTCGGAAGAGAGACCCGGGATGATTGCAACATTCACTTACAAGCTCTATCCAGGTCGTGATTACCTCGAATTCGTAGTACGGTTGAGAAACACCTCAAGTACAGCCTATGAGAATCTTGGAATACGAGTTGGAGGCTGGCTGCCACACGTGGGATCCGTGCTCTATGTGCCGATGCGTGGGGATATTTACAAACTGGACTCTGTAGAATGGTCTGGTGGACGACAGCTCTCAAAGAAACCTGAAGACTACCATGAGTCTTGGTGCGCAACAACGATTGGCAAGGGTAACCGTCTCATTGGTTATGTGTGGGAATCTGGTGACCTTGTTGAGATTCATCCCCGTAGAGCGTACAACTTTGCGACTGTCGAGAGCAAACTGCCAGACTTAGGACCTGGGGAAACTGTAGAAAAGACAGTGACTCGAATGGTCATAGCTCACGGCAGTTGGGAGAATGTACGTGCTCTCTGGGCCCGACTGTCTGGAAGACCTACTCTCTCTGCCGAACCCATTGAGACCCGGTCTGACATGGAAGCCGAGCTCGTAGCTGCATCTTGCAGGCAAATCCGAAAAGGACTCTCTCCTGTGGTTCTAGATACTTCAAAGGCTAACAAGATGGAACTTCGTATAAGAGTACTTCATGACAATCCAATAAAGGTCAATGGTATTCTCAGACTGCCTGATGGGGTCTCAGCTAATGGCAAGCAGGAGATACCTCTGGACTTCGAAGTTTGCATTGACAGGTCCTATGTACTTCCTGTCAACTTGGAAGTGGACGGAGTGGGCGGATGGTTGAGAAAGGGAGGGTCTCTCGAGCTTAGATTCCCCAGTCGAGTGGGCATCATTCCGTTCGTTGTCGTTGCATACGACAGCAAGGCTGAAGTGAAACGCGAATCGGGGATTCTTGGAGAAAAAGAGTTACAGACTCTTACTGCCGGAGGTGTTCAGATTGCCGCATCTTCAGATTATGTTGGCAGTCTAGTCCGATTTGGGTATGAAGGTCAGCCTAGTGTTCTCTATGACACTTTCCCAGACGCGAACCCTTTGATGTGGTGGGATAAGGTGTACACAGGGATGACTCCCGTGATTATGGGTTGGTCTGTGTGGGATTGGGAGACTGGGTATCACAAGGAACGCTGGACTGTGAAGGATTACTCGTCGGGACCCTGGGTTGGATTCGAACTCGAATCGGTTCTCAAGTATTGCCCGGGACTCAAGGGCATGACTTTCAGACTTCGTTACGCGATTCTGCCCGGTGTTCCCATCGTTCACATGAGCATCATGGCTAAGAACACATCTGGAATATGGACGCGTGTGCGGTTCGGATTCCGGGGATATCCAAGAATGAACAACAAACCTCAGTTTCGAATACACACCGTGAGGGATGGCAGAAGAATCACCTATGAGCCAACCGAAAACGAAGCTGATATTCCCATTGATCCAGATGGACGCTGGGCGGCTTTCGAGGAACCTGAGAGCGGACAGGTGTTGGGTACGATAACAACCTGTAGTGGAAGGCAGACTGCTGATGTGGAGAACATGGGCGCTCAAGCGCAGAAATTCTTCAACGGTGATTGGCGCGACCTAGATGTCAAAGCCTCATCATCATTATCGCAATACTTAGTAATCACATCTGATCCAGAAGATGTTTCAATGTTGACAGGGCTGTCTGCAGACATAGAGTAGATGCTATGTTAGCTCAGGAACTTGATACGGGCGGCACATTCAGCCGCTCGGGTCACATTTCCTGCTTCCCTGTACAATCCCTCGGCCACCTGCCAGGTTCTCTTGGCCTCAACTTTCCGGTCCAGTTTCTCAAGAATCAGTGCCCTATAGTAGAGGTGTTCGGGGTTGCTCGGGTCGTTTGAGAAGGCCGCATCGAAATCAATGAATGCCTCATCCAGACGATCAAGGGAAAGATTGAGTTGACCTCTTGCATGTGCGATTGCTGCATTATCCGGAGCAAGAGAAAGAGCGGTGTTAAAGCATTCCAAGGCAACGTCAGTGTCGTTCACTATTATCATAATATTACCAATCGCCACCCACGCCTCGACGAACTCAGGGTTTGCATTCAATGCTTTCTCAAAGGCGGTGGACGCCTCCTTGAATGATTTCAACGCCTTGTGAGTGCGCCCCTTCTTCATCCAGAGTTCTGGGTCATCAAACTTGATTTGTAATGCGCTATCGTAGAATTGAAGGGCTCTCTCCAGATTGTTCTCCCCGAACATAATGTCACCCAGAGTCGCTAGCGCGTAAGGTTGATGACCATCGATTCTAAGGGCTCTTCCCAATACCTCCTTCGCTCCGTCCATCTGGCCCATCGCCAGGTAGACATTGGCAATCTCCAGTAGTGCGGGCAAGCACTCTGCGTTGATCTCAAGCGCTCGTTTCAGCCATGTGATTGCGCCCTGATTGTTGCCCCTTCTGAAGTAGTAGAGCCCTCTGCCGTAGAGCCCTTTGTCCCAATTAGGCTTCAGTGACAGAGCTTGCGAAAAGCTCTCCATGGCCTCATCAAAAAGTTCCGCATCGAGCTGTGCCATGGCCATATGGAAATGCGCAACCGGGTTATCGGGATCCATAGCAAGAGCACTACCAAAACAGCTAATGGCGTCTGTAAACTCTCCAGCCAATCTGTATGCCAGACCCATGTGGATCCATGCCTGTACTCTATCGCTCTCCAGTCCAAGGGTGACTTCATAGAGAATGATTGCTCGGCCAAAGGTGCCTTCGCTTAGATGCAGATTTGCAAGTCGAAAAACCAGTTCGGGAATGCGCTCATCTCTCTTTATTTCATCCAGCGATTTCTGAAACTGTTTCTCCACTTCTCCCAAGTTCCGACGGTCTCTGGACTGGAGTGCTACCGGCCGAATGTTCTCTGGTTCGATTACATCAGGCGCGCCAATAACACCGAGCGCCGAGGATAGTGCAGTGATTAGTTCCTCTATCTCCAACCCTTTCACTCGGAATGAATTCCGACTCCTCGTTTATCAGTGTTTTGTAGAGCTGCGAATATGGTGGTTACCTTCTCAACATATCACGACGGTATTACTTTACCTACGCAACAATCCTGACCGGCCGTAGGTTCACAGTGCGGTGCTCGCCTTCTACGGTGTCGTACTCAAGCATTCCAACAAGTTCGCCTTCTGCACCGGGCTGTAGCTCGAACTCCAGCTCTACAACAGCCACTTCCTTGGACTCAACCTCACCTATGTTCTGGGTCTTGATAGCCTCGGTAAGATCAGGTATTCCTAGGGTGACCTGCACATTATGCATCGGGGTCTCTGAATAGTTGCGTACGACCACTCCAAACACCGTCTTACCCTCGCGAATCTTGTACTCAACCACAACCTCCATGCCTGGTTCAAGACCCGGTGCCAGTGGCTCCGCTGTGGTTATCGGCCCTCGGCCCCTGAACCTGTCCCTCACCTGTTTGACAATCACTGCGGCAAAGAACAGAATAACTACGAACCCACCCAGACCTATACCCCAGTGCACCTTGGGGTCAAAGTCTACCGCATCCAGAATTCCATCAGCGTCCGAATCAGCAGAGAGGGGATCTGTACCCGCTACCATTATTTCGTAATAGTCAGTCCAAGTGTCCCCGTCGCTGTCAGGGCTTCGGGGGTTGGTTCTATACACAAGGTACTCCTGACCGTCACTTATTCCATCTGCATCTGTGTCATTCAGGTGCGGCTCGCTCAGTGAGACCATGATCTCAAAGTAATCACTCAAGCCGTCCTCGTCACTGTCGGGCGACTCGGGGTTGATTCCGTGGGTTATCACTTCATCATAGTCTGTCACGCCGTCGCCGTCCATATCCGCGTCCAAGGGGTCTGTGAAGTATACCTCAACCTCTTCAAAGTCAGTCAAACGATCATAGTCCGTGTCGAAGTACGTGACATTCGTGTTGTGCATCATAACCTCTGCCGCATCGGTTAGCCCGTCCAAATCCGTGTCACTTCTCGTCGGGTCGCTGTGATACGTGATAATCTCCCGCCCATCAATGAGATTGTCTGAGTCCGTGTCATTGTTTAGTGGGTCAGTGTAGACGTGGGCGGTGACCAGGTTGTTTCGCACATAGTACCAGATGTCAAAACCTACTACTTCTTCACCGTCCAGCAAATCGTCATTATCGCTGTCAGGGTCGAGGGCTGTGGTCCCGTAGATGCGTAGCTCGTCGATATTACTCAGGCCGTCATTATCTGAATCGTACTCAGAGTCCATAATGCCATCGTAGGTCCTGTTGCGCGTTGGGTCGGTGTTCGTAAGCATTACCTCTTCCCAGTCTGTTAGGCCGTCCCCATCACTATGCTCATTATTGGGGTCGCTGCCATAGTCGTTTACTTCAGCGCCATCTTGCAGACCGTCTTGATCTGAATCGGGGTCGTTCGGATCTGTCTCGTAATCTTCAATCTCCTCTCGGTCGTTCAAGCCGTCCGAATCCGTATCTTCGTTTAGCGGATTTGTAAAGTAGATTCGCAACTCGTCACCATTCGATAGTTCGTCACCGTCTTCGTCATCGTTGAAATCTGAGACGCCATCGTCATCAGAATCCTTGTTTCTGGGGTCGGTTTCGGTAAGCACGCACTCCTCATAGTTAGTGAGAAGGTCTCTGTCCTCATCATCAGCACCGTCTAGAGTGCCGTCCCCATCACTGTCTTCAAGAAGTGGGTCGGTCAACGTCAGGAGTATCTCTTGTTCGTTTGTGAGCCCATCTTCGTCACTGTCGTATTCCGCATCCGAGATACCGTCATCCCGCGAGCTGTACTTGAGCGGGTCTGTGAGTGTCTGGTTAACCTCGTGGAAATCGGTCAAGCCATCTAGGTCGGAGTCCTCTTCCAGTGGATCTGTTCCCAGAGCAATCTCCTGTGCATCCAGAAGGCCGTCTGAATCCGAGTCCTCATTGAGGGGATCAGTGTTGTAGGTGAATAGTTCATCACCATCGAGAAGACCGTCCGAATCAGAATCCGGATTGAGCGGATCTGTCTCGAACACTTTGATCTCATCGTAGTCGGAAACCAAATCTGCGTCTGTATCGGTGTTGTTCAGTAGAGTGTGGTATGTGTACGCTTCTTCCCCATCTTCAAGCCCGTCTCCGTCGCTGTCTCGCTCATTGGGATCGCTCGAATAGATGAACAGCTCGTCCCAGTCGGAGATTTCATCGTCGTCTGTATCCCATTTGATTGGACTCGTGTCGCTTGTGAATATCTCGTAGTCATCCGACAGCATATCGCCATCACTGTCTACAAGGGTGCAGTTGGTCTGGTAGAGGTAGATCTCAAGGAAGTTGCTTATACCGTCACCATCGATATCATCATCGGCGTCTGAAATTCCATCACCATCCGAATCTGCAAGCAACGGGTCAGTATGACTATTCCAAACCTCGTCATTATCCGCTATTCCATCGTCATCAGAATCTTCATCGAGAGGATCAGTACCCCAAATGTTGACCTCATCACCGTCCTTAAGATCGTCAAAATCGGAATCTGGATTGTTCGGGTCAGTTCCATGTTCCAGTTCTTCTTTGTCGTTTAGACC
>JAUVHR010000159.1 GCA_030593165.1 Candidatus Thorarchaeota archaeon | reverse complement strand
GAAAAATCTTGACGATAATAGTCAGAGAGCTCGTCAAAATCGAATCCAAAGCCACATCCAATTAGTGTGTTATTTTCAATGTGAGAAGAAGTATCCCAAGGAATTGGGATACCTAACAATAATTCCGAAGATAGGGCAATCCCACTCAAAGTGCAATGTTGCAATTCATTAGTGAAAACAGAAATGTTCTGACTATTGGTAAAAGCAATGCCAGCCATTAATGCAGCTTCAACTGAGTTTGATTCAACCACACAATGACGACTTCTATCGAGAACAATTCCATAATTTGCATCAACAATTTCGTTGCCTTCGATTGTCAAGAAGTCACAATAACCAATATCAATTCCAACACCAAATGTAATAATCATCCCATATAGATGGGAAATAGTATTATTGATAATCCGGATTCTATTGAGGTTATCAACAATGATTCCTCCGGATGAATTGGTAATTGAATTCCGGTATATCGAACCGTTATATCCATCATCCTCGTGATTTGCTACAATTCCAGCCAACTCAATATTCTCAATTAGATTGTCTGCGATTGTGAAATTCTCACAGTTTCTCAGCCCAACTCCGACTTCTTTACTATTGGCTGCATAGTTTTGTATCAGATTGACTCCGTCACTGTATTCTACATAAATAGCAAAATATGAGTCTGTTACGTGATTTGAACTGACCTCTGCAAAATCGCAAGCAAACACATATAGTCCTACCCAAGCGCCCTGTAACACATTGCCAACAATTGTCGGATTAAGTGAACTAAGAAGCCAAATTCCAACAAATGAACCTCCTTCGATAGTATTGTTAGAAACGGCCGCATAATCACAGGAATCAAGATAGACGCCATTTTCGAATTGCCCTGTAACTTCACAATTAGATATATTGACATTGCGTGAAAATTCTGCAAATATCCCATAATCACCCGGTGCAGATACGACACAATCTGTGACAGTTGCATTGTCTACATTTTCTAATTGAATTCCACTTTCACCTAACGTAGTTATTTCGCAACCCAAGAACTCGATGTCCAAGCAATTGAACGCTCCCATTCCAATCTCATCTGCGAAGATGATCTCATTCATTGCAGTGATGTTATAGCAATCCCTAAACCCAAGGCCCATGAGTACTTGTATATGCAGATTTGAACGCACTATGCTGTGATTGCAATTAAACAATGCTGCACTAGCATCCATATGGTTAACTTCAGAAAAGACGTTCTGCTCAACCAGCATATATGGGCTAAATTGGCCCCATAAGCAATAGAGGTCTGTGGACATGACATTATTATCGAAGACATAGCAATTGGCTGAATCGTTAATGTAGAGGGAGTGTTCTGCAGTTTGTATGAATAGATGCTGCAAGATTGTGTTATTTGCATTGTTGCAGCCGACCCCAGCATATCCCTCAACGGTTACATATTCAACCCGTCCATGAGAAGTGTTAACGAACCCAATAGCAACTTCATTAGCAATTTGATTTATGAAACAATCAACGATGACAAAATACGCATCAGTATTCATCACCCAAATTGCTGCATCATGATGGCCCGTTATATTCAAACCTGAGATGACATAAGGATCACCAGCAGTTCCAGAGCCTGGCCAGCCGAGATAACCAAAGTCCGTTGTACCATCTATGACAAAAGGTACGTGATTAGTATAATCTTCAGGATTCAATCGCGACCCATAGTCTTGTGAAATTGTATTCGTGTTTTCATTAACAATCTGAGAATTTGCAATTGGATTTGTAGCAACACCGATGAAAATTTGTAAGCATAGTACATATACCACTAAAATTGAAAGTACACGTTTCTTCAAATTGCCTACCTCAGGATAATTCTGACGCATAGTTCAGAATGGGATTACACTTGAGAAGAACAAACGACCTCATATATTTGGTCAGTCTTGAAAGAAATAATGTGTATCAAGGCCCATAATTTTCCAGATAGACCTCAATCAGAATTTTTATTCCAATCAATTTATTTGAGCATTGAAACGGGCAAGCAGGGGATTAAATTCAATCTCACAATCGAAGTATTTCACCAATTCTGATGGTGTTGCCTATTGGAAAGAAAACACGGTATAATCAGTGTCTTTGACAAGACAGGGATAGTGGAGTTCTGTAGAAGCATCTCATCATATTTCAATCTCATCAGTACTGGAAAGACTGCGAATCTTCTTGAAGCATCGAGTATCCCAGTGAGAACTATTTCTAATCTAACAGGTTTCCCTGAGATTCTGGATGGACGTGTGAAGACACTTCATCCAAAAATCATGGCAGGGATTCTTGGAACATCTGCTCATTCTTCAGAGATGGAGAAAATGGAGATACACCCATTTGGATTGGTTGTTGTCAATCTGTATCCATTCGAACAAGTCATCTCAAAACCTCACGATCTCATGGATGCCATAGAGAATATCGACATTGGAGGTGTAACTCTTCTCCGAGCCGCTGCAAAGAACTTCCATGAGGTCATAGTTGTTTCCTCGCCAGAGGATTATACAAGAGTTTCAGATGCTATTACTAATAATGAAGTGAATCTCGACCTAAGAAGAGAGTTAGCGAAAAAAGCATTCTTTCATACCTCAAAGTATGATATTGCCATTAGCAGGTATCTCTCCTCCGAGGATCAATTTCCATCTAGCTTTGTATTGGGTTTTGAGAATCCTCAAGCCTTACGTTATGGTGAGAATCCACATCAAGAGGCAAAATACTACCTACAACATGGACAAGAACCGTTCTACCGACAGATACACGGGAAGGCTGTTTCTTTGAACAATCTGGTTGACTTCTATACTGTTGTAGGATTGTTCTCAGAGAGCACTGAACCATCCTGTGCAATCATCAAACACACAAGTCCTTGCGGCTTTGCATCCGCTGAAGATGTCGAAACAGCTTTTGACCATGCATTTGATACCGACAACTTGTCAGCATTTGGGTCCATAATGGGATTCAATCGCCCAATAACAGAGGGAGTAGCAAAGAAGCTCAGCGCGATGTTTGTTGATGGAATAATCGCTCCAGAATATGAAGAGAGAGCGTTTGAAATTCTTGCCAAGAAAAAGAAGATTATCCTGTGTGCCTTCGGAAACTATGAGAGACCTGAGCTCTCAATTAGATTGGTTCCAAATGGCATTCTAGTACAGCCAACTGATACAAGAATACTATCAGAAGAGGACCTACAAGTTGTAACGAAAAGAGCTCCAACTCCACAGGAATTGAAAGACCTGCTATTTGCCTGGAAAGTTGTGAAGTATGCAAAATCCAATGCTGCAGTGATTAGCACAGGAACAAGGACCCTCGGAATAGGTATGGGACAGACATCCAGAATAGCTGCAGTTGAATCAGCCTTAGCTCGTGCCGGAGAGCGATCTGAAGGAGCAGTGATGAGTTCAGATGCATTCTTCCCATATCGTGATTCAATTGATGCTGCCGCTCAAAGGGGTGTCAAAGCGATAATCGCCCCCGGAGGGTCCATTCGAGATAGCCAGTCAATTGCTGCTGCAGATGAGGCTGGAATTGCAATGGTCTGGTCAGGAATCAGAGCATTCTTGCATTGAAGGGACGATTTCTATTCTGTTGTAGCAGCATCCTCAGCCTTCTTCACTTCGATGCCAAGTTTCTCCCAGGCAGGCTCGCTCTTCCTCTGCATGTACTGCAAATGAGTTGATAGTCCGAATTCGTCAGGTTCATGACCGAAAGCTAGTGCAAGCAACTCGGAAACATGCAGGACATCGTACTGATACTCTTTCTCGAAATGCTTCTGGATTTCTACTTGACCCATGTCCAACTGAAGCTCACAGAATGGGCAGGGTGTTACAATCATATCAGCACCACCGGCTGCTTCAATACTGTCAAACTTCTGCATTGTGAATTCCAGTGCAATCTTGACATCAGCCGTCCTCACAGCACCACCAGCTCCACAGCACATCAGCTCATCCTTGTATGGGACATATTTCGCCCCTGAGGTCTCGCAGAGCTCCCTGAATATGTGGGGGCGCTCTGACTCGTCCTTCTGCTTGATGTTCTTTGGTCGCATCCAATGGCAACCAGGGTGTAGAGTCATACGAACATCTGTGAATGGCCGGGTAACTCTCTCTCGTATCTTTTCTAGTCCAGTAGTGGTGTAAAGGGCATCGACATAATGAGTGACCTCGATTGTCCCCTTGAACTCGCGATCAATCTCAGCAAGGTTCTCATTCACAGCCTCCCTGAGTTCCTCATCATGCTTGAGTTCGAAGTTGGCATCCCAGAGACTAGCAAAGCAACCATTGCAGCCAGTGGTGATGGGATGACCCCCAGCTTCTGCAATGGTGAGATTTCTTGCGGCAATAGTAGCCCAAGTCACACGATCGAAGGAACCAAAGACTCCAGGAGCTGGACAACAACTTGCGCCTTCCATGTCAAGGAGTTCCATGTCAAGATCCTCGAAGACAATCCGCGTTGCCTTCTCAATGCTAGGATATCGATGTGGAATGATGCACCCCAAAAAGTGGTAGAACTTCGGCTTCTTCACCATGACTATGCCGCCTCCTCCTTGGGAGCTATCAGCTTGTCAAAGCCACTCTTCTTAGCAATCTTCTTTATCTCATCAATGGCATCTGGAAACCTGCTCGCATTGGGTGGGATGGGTTCAAGACCAACCTTCTCTCTTAGCTTCTGCCATGACTCCTTGTCAAGTGGAACGGCATGGCCTGTTTCCAAGACCTTCAGTGCAACTTTCTGGTGTGGCACAAGCATATAGCCCTCAGCCACAGCAACATTCCGGATAGCCTTGATAACGTCGGTGGGTTTGACGTCCTGGGGACATCTGTCTGTACAAGTATAGCAAGTGGTACAATACCACAGTTCAGGGGAAGAGATGCATTCCTCTTTGAGACCTAGCAGTGCCTTTCGAATTATGTTTCTGACCAAGTAGTTTGTAAGGGCCCCTGCGGGGCAACTGCCACTGCAAGTACCGCACTGATAACAGGACTGGATGTTGGGTCCACCAGTCTTCTTGATTATCTCGACGAACTCTCGATCCGTTTCGTCAATATCGATGGGTTTCTTCTCTTCCGCGCTGGTCAATTTGGTGCACCGACTAGTAACGGCAATTTGTGATTCGACCTTAAATCCGTTGTCTTGGGTGCTGAAATTCCTCAGAGCAACTGCAATTGGAAATGTTAAAGGGAAACGAAACCATACCACTCTCTCAATGCTTTGCCCGAATCACCCTCCTGACGAGAAACGCATAGCTGCTCGGAACATTAGATACTGTGGCGAGTGTCTAACAGGAATGGCTGAGAATGAGGGTCACAGAACTCATGTCAATCTGCGAAAAGTGGACGGTCTTGTCACCTCACTCCCATCTGAAGGAAACATCGTATGTCCTGAATGCGCCAATCACTGTAGACTAACTGAGGGACAGATGGGGTTCTGCAATCTTAGAGAAGCAAAGGATGGACAGATAGTCGAACTGTATCCAGAGAAAGCCATTGTCTCATGGTACTTTGATCCGCTCCCTACAAATTGTGTTGCCGACTGGGTATGTCCATGCAACACTCCTGCAAGCTCTTTCGAAGGTACAAGAAACAATCTGGCTGTGTTCTATGGCTCCTGTAGTTCTGACTGTCTGTTCTGTCAGAATATCAGCTATCGTCTCATGATGAAAAGGGGTGATCCACTTATGTCCCCACGAGAACTTGCTGATGCTGCTGATGAGAGAACTGCGTGTATTTGCTACTTCGGAGGCGACCCATCATGCAATCCTTGGCACTCCGTTGAAACCTCTAAACTCCTACAAGAAGAGAGGGATATCAGAGTCTGCTATGAGACTGGAGGCCTTATCTCTGGAAAATGGCTTGGGAAGATCTCAGATGTAGTTAGGAGAAGTGAGGGTATTATCAAGATTGATCTCAAAGCGTATACTCCGGAGATTTATCACACACTTACCGGGGTCCACAACGACCTCGTATTCAGAAACTTCAGAAAACTCTCAAGGATGATTAGGAACAGTGAGTCATTCCTTGTCGCTAGCATCCTTCTTATCCCCGGATACATCGGGGTTTCCGAGGTTCGAAGACTAAGCAATTTCATTGCAGACTGTGACCCATCTATTCCTACTGCACTGCTAGGTTTTACTCCACACCATGCCATGATGGACCTTCCTAGGACTAGTCACGCTCACGCACAAGCTGCAAAGGAAATTGCATTGCAGGAAGGACTTACCAATGTCAGAATAGGCAACTTGGCCCATCTGTCAAGTGAGGAGTATAATTTCGAATAGGTTTCCAAAAGAATAACTCACTATCTGTTCCAATCATCATTCTTATATCACTCCGCTCTTGGCACGTTGCTCGAGGTCTTCCATTGCCAGATTCGATATCACGGGAAACAATCGACTCAGACGATATCGACCCTGATTTTGTCGATAAGATTGTAGAAGCCGGGGCTGACAGGCTAAGAACCTGCATTCAATGTGGTACGTGTTCTAGCGTATGCCCCAGTGGACGACGAACTGCATTTAGAACGAGAGAACTTATGCGAAAGGCTTTGCTGGGCCTGAGGAATGAGGTGCTCTCGAGTCCGGACCTGTGGCTTTGTGCTACATGTCTAACGTGCCTTGAGAGATGCCCCCGACAAATCAAAGTCACCGACGCGATAATCATCATGAGAAACATGGCTGTAGCAGAGGGCTTCATGCTACCTCAACATAGGAAGACTTCACAGAAGCTTCTTTCCACTGGGCATGCCGTACCGCTTGACAAAGCAAATCGAACCATGAGAAAGGAACTCGGTCTCAAGGAAGTGCCTCCCACTGTCCACTCCGATGAGAAAGCACTTGCTGACGTAGTCGAAATAATGGAAAGGACAGGATTTCGGAAACTGATTGAGGGTGAGGAATCGGAGGAATAGCTGAGATGACTGAAACACGGACATATTCATTCTACTTGGGTTGCGTGATGCCGAATCGATTCCCAAACGTAGAGAAGTCCATCCGGGTTGTGTTGCCCAAGCTTGGTTTTCAGCTCGAAGACCTTGAAGGTGCCAGTTGTTGCCCAGCCCCAGGAGTAATTCGATCATTCCACGAACCAACCTGGCTTGCACTTGCTTCAAGAAACCTTGCTCTCGCGGAAATGCAAGGTCACGATATTCTTACCGGATGCAATGGGTGCTATGGTACCTTCAAAGAAGCCCTTCATGTAGTTCATGAGAATCCCGAGAGACTGAAAGAGGTTCAGAAAGTCTTCAAGGGAATGGGAATTAAGTACGAAGCAAAGGTAGAAACCAAACACCTAATCGAGC
>JAUVHR010000335.1 GCA_030593165.1 Candidatus Thorarchaeota archaeon | reverse complement strand
CACCTTCAGCAAGAGCAGGGGCTATGTAGTCTGGGTAAGAGAGGACTATCTAGACAAGGGACTCGACCCGGACTATCTCCGCTACTTCATGGTGTCAAGCACTTCGCAGACAAAGGATTTGGATTTCTCTTGGCAGAGCTTAGCAGACAAGGTGAACAATGAGCTAGTGGCGACCTTTGGCAATTTCATCTACAGGGGTCTTCACTTCACCAAGAAGCACTTTGGCGAGGTCCCGAAAGGAGAGCTCGACCCGAAACTGAGGAAGGAGATAGAGAAGACAATCGAAACCATCATCTCTGCAACAAACGAGTATGAGCTCAAGAAGGTGAGTGATGCTATCTTGCGTCTCGCATCGGTTGGTAATGAGTACTTCCAAGCGAATGAACCTTGGAAGTTGGTGAAGGCGGACAAAGACAAAGCAGGTGTAGTTCTCTACAATGCTATCGCCCTTGCTAAAGCACTTGCAGTTCTCATCGAACCAATTATGCCGACTGTGGCTGAGAAGGTTTGGAATCAATTAGGGCTTGAAGGTTCTAAGGTCCATGAGGTACCGCTCGAAGAGGCACTAAAGCCTCCCAAGGTTGGAACCAAACTGGGCAAGCCGGTTCCAGTTATCTCAAAGATAGATGACACGCTGTTGGCTGACCTCGAAGAATCGATTTCAAAAAGAGTGAAGGCTGCTGAAGCGGCTGAAAGAGGTGAAACGGAAGTGGAAGAGGAGTTAGTATCGTTTGATGATTTCAAACGAATGGATATACGCGCGGGAAAAATACTGGATGCAACCAAGGTACCTAAGACAAAGAAGCTGCTAGAGCTTAAAGTTGACCTTGGGTCTGAGGTTAGGGTCATTATCACAGGGCTAGCGGATCAGTATAAACCTAAAGATCTCAAGGGTTTGACTGCGTTGTTCCTGACGAATCTCGAGCCGAAGAAGATTGGCGGCATCGAGAGCAAAGGGATGATTCTTGCGGTTGAGAAGGCTGACGAACCGGGTCGCTGGATTCCTGTGACAGTAGAGGGTGTCCCACCAGGTAGCAAGGCCGCATAGAACAGGTTTGCGTGTGCAACTAGATTTAGGCTCGCCTCTTGATATGCTCCGATAATGGCGGGGTTGCTCTGCGGGCGAGACCTCCCCTTTTCCAACTAGAGTTATGAGAAACGGGCTCATCAGACATGAGTAGGTTTCATGTCTTGCCTTCTCATCACCAACTTCCTGAGTTTCTTTTCCTCCCCCTATAGATAACCACTGCCAGCACCGGGATCCCAACTGCAACTGGGACAAGGATTAGAAACAGGTTCGTTGGAGTGACTGGATTCTCCTCCCCAATAATCGCTGGAATGATGTAGGTGGTGAGCAAGTCAAAGTGCGGGTGAGCTTCACCCATCGGAATCGCAGACGTGAATGCAACAACAAGATCGTATTCGGGTACAACGAATATGAACTGGCCATAGAGTCCTGCAGCATAATATGCGCCAATGGATGGCATTACCCACCATTGATAGCCATAACCCGTGTCCTCATTCAACCTTGTCAGAGAGCTGGTTGACACATTGACCCAATTGGCGGAGATCACTTGTTGTCCGTCCCAGGTGCTATTGTTCAGGAACAGATACCCAAACTTCGCCATGTCGCGTGTGGTCAACATTAGGTCAAAACCTCCCTTGTAGTAACCCGCCTGGTCGCGAGACCATATGACCTGCGAGATTCCCAATGGATCAAACAGGTTCTCCCGGGCGAATTGCAATGTTGTCATGTTCGTCGTCATGTGTATGATGCCAGATAACAGATGAGAGGCTCCAGTGTTGTAGTGCCAGACCTCTCCCGGTTCTGCGACCATTAGCAGACCGAGCGCGTACTCAACGCCGTCCCCGAAATTGATGTGGTATATCCCGTTGTCGGGTGATGAGAATGGAGCTGACGACTCATCCCAGAACATGCCGGCCCGCATCATCAGGAGATGTTCGAGAGTGATACGTTCTTTCTGGTCATTCAAATTGTCGACTGTATATTGGGGGAAGAAGGACAGCATAGTTTGTGAAACATTGTCAATGTACGCCTTGTCAAGCGCGATTCCAATGAGCGCTGAAGTGAAGCTCTTCGTGACGGAATAGAGAAGGTTCGTTCTATTCTCATCGTAGATGAGACTCAGATACTCCTCATGAACGATGTACCCATTGCGAACTATCACAACAGAACGGATATTGACACCATTATCTTCGATGTAGCCCATCATCTCCTCAAGATTCGAGGAATCCATGCCCTGTTCTTCAGGCAGTGAGTGATTCCAGCCCTCAGTGGGCCAATAATCTCGTGTAGCGTCCTGACTGGGCATAAGGCCAAGAGAACGGACTTGAATAGATCCGAAAGCGGGTGCAGTAAAGATAAGGATGAAGATGAATAATACGGAAACTCTCTCTGCGGACAACATGGTGTTCCACAGTATCATTTCATTAGTAGAAAAACATCATTCTTAGCGCAAACATACCTAGTCTATCCATTGAGGACCCTAGGTCAAGAATTCCTCCTAAAGTTCATATCAAATAGGAATATTATTCATCTTTAAGCGGAAGATTTATTACACTTCGTAAGTCGACACTAAAGGGTGTCGCGTTCAGAATGAATAATCGGAGAGATGAAGAAAACCTACAGAACCTTAGTTGGCGATCACTACAAGCCATCGCAGATTATCTTCTTGCGGTTTCTCATCCTAAGAGACTCATGGTTCTGAGCCTTCTTGCAGAAGAGAGCAGGGATTTCGCAGACTTGCTTGTAAAGACAGGTATCCGAAAGACTGCACTCTCTAATCAACTGACTCAGCTTGGGGAAAAACGTCTCATCCAAAGGGTGAGCCATGGACACTACGCACTCACTCAAGATGGTAAGCACGTCTTGAGAGCAGTTCTAGATATGTACAGAAACTCTACGCTGAGCAAAGAAGAAGAGAAGAAGAGAATCCTTGAACGTTATTCCCATAGAAGTGACGAAACAATGACCAAGGAAATACAGGTAGAGATTGTACAACTCGAGCCAATGACTGTGGCTAGTATTCAGGCTATTAGTAAGACTCCAGAGGATGATGCTTGGAAGAAAGTGGTTGCTTTCGCAGAACCTAGGGGACTACTAAAAGATCTGAAGAAGAACCCGATCTTTGGTTTCAACAATCCTAATCCGTCTGCAGGAAAGGAAGAATATGGATACGAGTTCTGGATCCGTATCAATCCCGACATAAAGATGGAAGAGGGTGTTACCAAGAAAGAGTTCAGTGGAGGGCTCTACGCAGTAACTAGATGTAATTTGACTAAAGAATCAACATCAGCGTTTCTGCATGAACACGGTCAGCTAGAGAGCTGGGCGAACCTCGTGAAATGGTTCGAATCGAGTGGATACAAGAAAGGTAAACATGTGTGTCTGGAGAAGTCAGTCAATCCGAATAAACCGGATGAGGACCTTCTTCTGGATCTATACTTACCTATTGTAAAATAATACTTGAGGGTGGAACACAGGTGCTCACACCCGTCGGCTAGAAGAGTGCTGTGCGCCTATGCTCCACATCTCCTTTCTTTTCCTGTATACTTGTATGTTTCTACTCACTAAGGAGGATGATCTCAGTGGATATCCAACTTACAGAAACTGATTCCCAATCTTCTCTCTCCTTTCAGTGAATCAAAGATATAAGAAACGGGTCCATACCGGATTCTATGTCCGACATCAGGGTAATCCCAACTGAGTTCTCATCGGAGGGAGAGATTCTCAGGGGGAACTATGTTATTCCTCAGGGAGATGGACCGTTTCCGGTCATATGCAAGTTCCATGGCTTACCTGGGTCCCCGAACCAAGTGATGGGAATTTCAACACGGCTTGCCGAGGCAGGATTCATGGTACTCACCTTTGACTTCCGGGGCTTTCGGAGGAGTGAAGGAATCTTCAGTCTGGCCGGAGAGGTGACTGACGCCAAGAGCGCGATAGCACACCTTATCAGCTCCAATCTGGCAGCCCCTGGCTGGGTGGGCGTCTACGGGGCAAGCTATGG
>JAUVHR010000270.1 GCA_030593165.1 Candidatus Thorarchaeota archaeon | reverse complement strand
AAAGGACTTCATGTCAGCTGGCCGCGAATATGAAATCCTCTCGCGGAATCGGCTAGATTCCACCCACTATTCCACAAAGTTACTATTTGAAGCTTTGCCGCAGATGCTCTGTCGGCTACGTGTGAACAACACATCGCTGATTCCCAATGGAGAAATCGGGCGGGGCTATTCTTCCAATCCATATTCTGGGGATTCTTCCTCTTCCGAAGCCAACTCTTCGGGCTCAGATTCCTTGGGAACCCACTCATCTTCTGGTTCCGGCTCAGACTCCTCGAAAGGCGTTTCTTCCGCTGGCTCTTCGGGTTCTGATACAGGCTCCTCAAGCGGAGTTTCCGGCTCTTCCTCGATGGGTTCCATCGGTTCCTCAACCTCCTCAGTGAGTGTTTCCTCCTCCAGAACCTCTGGTTCCTCAAGGTCGGCTGGCAGTGGCTCTTCTTCAGCAGGAGGCTTTCTCCAGCGTCTGATATAGATAATCTCCATAATGAGAGCTACAGCTGGGAACAGGAGAAGCTTGGTGATATTCCCAAGTCCTGCGGCGAAGATCGGGTCCGCTGGGAAGAACAGATGGAATAGCATAATGACAGCAGTATAACTCGACGCGAGGAAGAATGTGAAAGCACCCCCAACCTCCTTGGATACCTTCCATCTTGTGTCCATTTCAGACCTGCTTGTAACAGTAAGTCCAACGTTGCTAATTGCGTAGAGTAGGAAGAAGACTGTAACTGCTATGTCAGGAAGATTTGCTATTATGGACCCAAAAGTCGCACCAGATAGCACGTTGTAGATGAAGTATGCCGAGTAGAACGAGATGAAGATGCCTAGAAGCGCAATGTTGTCAACAGAGCGTTTGTTTCTCTCCTTTATCATGATGAATCCATTGATGAAGTTGAATCCAGCTGCGAACAGTGTGCCTACTAAGGCCAATACAAATGTGGCGGGGGATACGAGAATAATACCTGGATTGATGAAGATCCAGGTGCCAATGAACGCTCCAAAGATAACAATGTAGTTCAGGATGTATGAAGAAGAGAATAGAAATGTCGCAACCTTTCCACGGCCAACATCAATACTCTCGGCATATCCCAGACTACTTCTAGATGCCATAAATGCTTGAAAGACAATCCAACCCAGAAATCCGAAAATCACGAATATGAACAGGAAGACTGGCCATGCGAATATGATCATCATCAAGAGCAGAATTGCACTGATGACATACCAGACAATGAAGCGTACGAAGGACCCCATGTAGTCCTCTTCGCTGATCACAAATCGTTGAAATCCAAAGAGGAACACTAATGATGCAAGAAGGAAATACAGCGGCAATGTCCCGGCAAAGAAGAAGATGACTACCTCAATGCCTGTGGGCAGCCACGGCTGAATGAGGCTGATAATAGTTGAGATTACTGCGCTCACAATAAATACAAGTGTTAACCATCTCAGACTCTTTGTCGAGAAGAATAGTTTCAATCCTTCAATGAATTTCGAAAGCATGGGAATCTCCATTGTAACTTCCTCCAGCAATGCGTATTCACACAGGTAACCAAGCTATATATTCTTGAGCACATGGAGCAATTCGGCCTCTAGCGTTGGTTTGACCGTTGGTTTCTCTATGATTGTACCGAGTCTCGAACCATCCTGCTTGAAGATCTCGATCCAAGGTATTGCCCTAACACTCCATTCTCTGACCTCTGGTGGTGAGGGCGGAATCGCCCATTGATTATCAGGGTCCAGCGGAGCTGTCTTGACAGTGCTGAATACTCGAACCTCCAGTCCAATCTCCTCTTCAAGGCGCATCAGAACGGGGATCGCCTCACGACAGTCCTTGCACCAGCTGGCTCCGATTGCGACCACTGTAATGTTATCAATGAGACCTCTGAGCTCTTCAGCGACTTTGGATTCGAGCTCGTAGGTCCTGAATTTCTGTAGCTGGAATTCCTTGTTCTTGTCTGTGTCCTTGAGCCCGTTCACGTACTCTGCAGCAGTCAGAGTACGTTTCCGAATGTCATTGAGGTCTATCATTGTGTTTGAGCGTCACATGCCATCCTCTAAAACACTTACGGAGTAGCCGTCTATTACCTGTTTCTTACATCTTGAGAGTGAATCTCAACTGTAGGAAACCGGTGGTATGTTAGAGCTCGCGTTCCTGCTTGATGATTTCTGTCATGATGATGAGCCATTATCATCATTTCTATGTGCATATCATGAAACCAGAAGATCGAATATGAAGATCAGTGCGACACCATTGTAATTGCTACATGTATGGCATATAGTCCCGCCGTTTACCAAACCAATCGCCCATATATGCTCCAGTAACCGCTGGCGCAATTATCGTGAGCGGAAAGCGTAACCACAGCGGGATCAAACGAATGATTGGACCGAAGAGTAGTGCCATAGGAATCGCTAAACACCAAAACCCTATGCCACCAGCTCCAAGCATGATGTACACCATTCTCCACATTCTCTTAGTCGCCACTGTGCGTATATAGTAACTAGAAGCAAACAATGGTGGAGTAATTATTATGTAAAGGACTAGATCCATGGGTAACCATAGTCCAAGATTTATCATCCCTGCATATATGATGAACATTGCGCCAAAGGGAACACCTCCGATAAGAAGCCAGTAACTCCGAACACTTCGGGTCCACCACTGAGGTTTTCTGTAGTCAATTGACTGGTCCTTGCTAATCAGATCATCAATATTTGAAATTCTACAAACAGGATTTGTCTTGACGTAGACCTTAATTACTGTAGCACCCTCAACGAAATCTTCATTCTCTAGGAGTTTCCTCAAATTATCTACTGCCTGTTCCACGTCGAGTTGGCCTGATTCTATTCCTTCAACAGATTCGACAATACACGACTCAAGAAGAGTCACTGAAGCACCATAGGGACTATCTATGAGTCCATGAGCATTAATAGAGTCCCATAGTTCCTCAGCAATGCGCTGCAATCTGGTTCCATCCCAGGGTTGGTCAATCCACGTTTTGACCATCTCGTACAGTGTCTCCCATGTTTCAAGATTATCATTAATTGAGGTGGATTGTTCTCTTGACCTTGTTTCTATTCGATCCATTGCAGTCGCCTCATGATTGCGTTGAAGAGCTCTTTTCCTGCTTCTGTTGGGGGCAAGACTTCAGATAATGGAAGATTCCATTCATCAGCAAGTGTTCGGAGCATTTTCTCACAAACTGGTTTCTCTACACAGCTCTTACAATCCCCTGCGTGATTGAACCAAAGCTGAGTTCCTAACACGGGAGAGTATACTATGTAGGTGTCTGACTGGTTCGCAGGGCAATAGCCTACTGCAAAACCGTATCTTGGACTTATGTGTCGAATCCTAATACGATTCGTTGATGCAATGTGCATCAGAGTCTTCTCTATCCGTTCCTCGGCAATCCGCTGAGCCTTACTCACTAATGCACGCGACACCTCCAACTCTCGAGCAATCGCTGACGGAGGGATTTCCTTACGCCTCTTCTGCCATACGAGTTCCTGCTGCTTTGTTGGAAATCTGAAAGACTTCAAAGAAACCGCCAACATATTATGGAATTAACCAAATTTAGTTAATAGTTGACATGTTGCTTTTTAAATCATTTGTCGGGAGATTTCTTCTTCTTTTCTACACTCAAGTTGGTTTTCTTATTATGTAGACGACAACGCCAATTCCTACATCATTGCTCCGATGTCTGTTGTGGACTACGTTGTCGTGCATGAGCTTGTGCATATCGGGATTGACCTGCACACAAATGAGTCTTGGCAAAAGCTTAGAACAGTCCTACCTGACTATGAGAGACGGAAGGAATGGGTTCGAGTGAATGGACATAGACTTACTATCTGGCATTACTGGACCAATCAGAGCCCCCTTGCGATTAGGTAGGTGAACTCAACCATCTCACTTTTCATGTGAAGAAATCACTTTCTTTCAACACTGTTAGCAATCTTGTTCCTGTAGGTTCTGCTGATATCAAGGAAGAACGCTCTTATGCATGATGTTGTTGTAGTTACTTGGGGAACGAACCATGCCCGCTCAGGTATTCAAGACGCTCATAGCCGGCCCACCGAACACCGGCAAGACATCGCTGGTCAAAGCGTACTTGGGTGAGAGATTCAAGACAACCTATACCGCTACGGTTGGAGTGATGATGAATGTCGCTCAGATGGAATTTCCTGAGGGGCGTGTAGTGCTGAGCCTTATCGATATGGGTGGGCAGGAGTCTTTTCGTAGCTTAGGTAGCAGATTCTATCAGGGCTCACATCATTTGATTCTAGTATATGATATAACAAGTAGAGAAACTTTCAAGGGAGTTGTTGAATGGTATCAGGCCTTGACCGACGGCGTTTGCCTGTCGTCAGAGCATCCGTTTGGTGGTAGCTTGGTTGGTAACAAAGTTGACTTGGAGGACAGAAGAGAGATTTCCGCAAAGGAAGGCAAACAGATGGCTAGTCTACTCAATCTAGACTTCTTCCAAACAAGTGCCAAGACTGGACAAGGCGTGGCTGAGGTTTTCCATAATGCTGCCTTAGCTTCCAGAACAAGAGTCCGGACACTTGTGGCAGACAGAGTTGGCTTTGGCCGTTAATCCAAGTCCTGTTGCACATACTTCAAATAGACTGGCATGTGATTTCAGAAAAGAACAGTGGCCTATCTGGTGAGCAATTTTGGAAGTTGTCAAGGACGTTGAGAAGAGCAAGTGGATTTCGCTCATAGTGTTCATGATTATTAATTTCGGACAGATTCTCTTTGTGTCACTGATATATCTGGATGAAACCACAACTCAAATCGTCGGCATCGATTTCTCCAAAACGGATCCATTGGTGTCGGCATCACTCTTCATCGGAATATCCCTTGGGCAAGTCGTGCTGTTATACATCATGACCCTTCGGATGCAAAGTGGTTCGAAAATGGTCCAGATATATCCATCACCAAAACTCAAGCAGCGAACCTTCGCGTGCAAGTATTCTCCAAAGGAGATAGTCAATTGGACGATGGATTCAGCTCAGAAGAGCGGGGTCTCGATTTCCAAGGTATACGTGATGCCCTCTCCACTGCCAAACGCGTTCACATTCAGTCTTCCATTCATTGGCGCATCGATAGCGGTTCACTCAAACCTACTTG
>JAUVHR010000102.1 GCA_030593165.1 Candidatus Thorarchaeota archaeon | reverse complement strand
AGAACTGGGACTCGAGAAGGAGCGGATACTGTACACTCGTGTCGGTATTCCCATGTATGATCTTGATCTTCTGATCAATGATCCGGGAGCACACACATCAAATGCTAATCTCATGCGAAACCCCGAAACCATCGCTAAACTCGTTCATGACCAGGTGATGGAACAGCACACCTACCTCTCGATTCCTCCTCATCTTGCGGATGCACACCTGAAGGGCGACATCTACATCAAGGACCGTGAGTACTTCTCAACACGCGACTATTGCGCGACTTGGGACCTCAGGCAGATTCTTCTCCTGGGGATTGCACCTGATGGTCTTGGCGGAATGCATTCCAGTGCTGCAGGCCCAGCCGAGCATCTTCCAGTCGCAATCAATCACTCAGCAATATGGCTTGCCGCAGCACAGAGTTCGTTTGCTGGCGGTCAAGGCCTATTCTACTTCAACACCTTCCTCGCCCCGTATATGACGGGCCTCTCCTACAAGAAAATCAAGCAGGCCGCACAACAGCTGATATTTACGCTCACCCAACAGTACGTGGCCCGTGGTGGTCAGGTCATTTTCTCCAGCGTTGACCTCACACCGGGAATTCCCAAGATTATGAGGGATGTTCCTGCGGTCTTGCCCGGCGGGAAAGTCACCGAGCAGACCTATGGGGATTTTGAAGAAGAGGCTCGCCAGTTCTTCAACGCGTTCATGGAGGTCATGATCAAGGGCGACATCAAGGGCAAGGGTTTCAACTTCCCGAAGCCGAACATCGTTCTGCGCAAGGAGTTCATGAAACCCGAGTTCGACGAGTCGTGGCGGCTTGTTGCAGAGCTCACAGCCAAGTTTGGGAGTCCTTATTTTGAGAACTACCTCAACTGGAGATCGACGATTGAGGCTGGTTGCAGCAGTTGTTGTTCGCACCTGTGGACAGCCAGCAGTGACGAGGAGCTTGAGGAGTTCCTTTCGGGGAATATGGTCTTTGGGGCGTCTCAGATGGTCACGCCGAACTTCGGTCGCGCAGCCTGGGTTGGTCGAAGCGATGAGGACCACTTCTTTGCTAAGGTGGATGAGTATCTGGAGTTGAGCAAAGAGGTCATTCTGGAAAAGAAGCGCCTGATGGATAAGCTGATTGCCAGCGGGAGTGTGCCGTTCTACACTCAACCGAAACCCAATGGCGACCCGTTGATTGACATGAGCACGCGGGAGTTCTTGTTGGGAACAATTGGATTCGAAGAACTCGCGAAAATCACAACCGGCTATCACTTGCACGAAAGGGAAGGCACCCGCTTCGGCATCAAGGTCCTGAAGCATCTCAAGAAGCGAGCGAAGGAGTTTGAGGATGAGACCGGTCTGAGCTTTGGGGTAACTCGCACGCCGGCTGAGAGTGCCGCAGGTCGTCTGGCGTTGAAGGACTACAAATCCTACCCTGGAATCAGAAAGTTCCTCAAGGGCGAAAACCCGGACATCTACTACACAAATAGCACAACCCTCGATGTGGCTGCGAGCTTGTCCTTGAGTGTTAGAATCAAGAAAGAAGGAATGTTCCATCCTTACATGGATGGTGGCGCGCTGACACATGTCTATCTAGGTGAAGCTAATCCGGATCCCGATGCCCTGTGGGAATTAACGAAGAAGATTGCTACTTCCACCTTGACGTCATATTGGGCCTTCACCAAAGACACCCTATTTTGCGATAAATGCAACTACCAAGCAGGAATCGACTGGCGAACAACGAAGTTGGATTCGGTAGACCAGCTAAGTAAGATTGTCTGCCCCAGATGTGGTCATGTCGGAGTCGAGATATTCTCAAGAATAACTGGATATATTCAGGGACTAAACGGAAGTTGGAATCCGTCTAAGAAGCAGGAATTCATTGATAGGCATCGGTATAGTCTGTAAATCGTTACGTAACTGAGGAATCAGTTCATGGGTTCAATTGCCTGATTTCTTGATGACTATACCGCATATTGTTTACTCTTTAACTCATTCACACTGTAAGGTTATATGGAACGGGGGCGGGGGCCCCTGCGGTTGGTTGTCTATGAGCAAAGCTGAATCCATTCTAAGAAGGTTGTTCGCGCGCGCGATGTATGCCTCTTGACTTCCTATAAACCACTATCTAGACCAATTTGAAATGTCGGTGGCCTCATACCCACACTTAAGACATCTAGCTCTGAATTGTCCCAATTGAGCCTGCTGCAAAGCTACTTCTCCTGGATATGGGGCGCTAAGCTTTGCCCATCTTGTCGTACTACATTTACCTTTGCATGAAATTCTCACTAGGTATTCTTGAGGAGTGGATGCTGCATACGCAGGCAATAATGATGGGTTCAAAGCAGGTATTGGTGAGGAGGAGTGTTCGATCATTCTCTTATGGTATTCAGTGTCTTCCTCTTCAACATCATATGTGATATGAACCGGGTTGAAATGCTCAGTCCAACTGAGGTCTGTGTTGTCTGTCCATGACACTAAGAATATCTTCTTCGCTCTTCGACGTGTCAAGTCCTGAACACACTTGCCACCTTCATCGTATTTCAGAGAATCTACTGGGTACACTATCGCAACATCTATGTTGTCAGGTGATTTACGCCATGTCTTCGGGTTTATCGTATCTACGAAAAGTCTGGATCCACCTGGAATAATAATCGGCTTTCCTGTTTTTGGTTCTTTGTCTAATTTCTAGAATTGTCTTAGAGGCCTTGTGTGATTGGCTCGAAAGAGAATTGTTGCTGGAGGAGGATACTTTGAAAGAATGAGCGATAGTGCAAGAACGTGTTTCTCATTCTGGTGTGTGCCTGTTAGAAGTAGGGTTTGTTCATCTCCTTGAAGGAACGATGTTATCTTTTGGATGGCTTGTGATTTAGTGTTCATATTCTTTTCACTTTCATGGGTATAGCTTGTGTACGAGGCGGACGGGGGCCATTCAGGGCATGTAAGTCCAAAGCAGGGAGCTTACGTGTAACAGACCTCCATCCGTTTTTTGTGAATGCAATCTGTTGTCTTATGCGTTCCGATTCACTCATCATGAATTCTCTACAACTGTTTCTCACGGGCTGATATCACCCAATCCATTGTTGTCAAAAGTGTTCCCGGTGAAACTTCCCATGTTATGACACAGGTCAAAGAAAATACCCACTCACCGTTGTCATGAATCGAGTTGCTGTCTACCGTGCCACTATGGACATTTGCGAGATACACCCCTGACTGGTTGTTCTGTCACAGTCTGTGAGAGAGATACGATAGAGAAGCACATACTCAGAGTACACATATACTCCATGTTGAGAGTTGTCCTACATGCTGCAGTCAATCACGTCAATGAATAAACTAATCCCCAGATTCAGTAACTCCTTTTAACCTAAACATAATCTCTCAACTGCTTTACTTTAATTGCAGGGAATGGCCATCCATCTCCAAGATCATCCTCCCAACACACAACCCACTCAGACTGCAACATTTCTTGGATAGACACAGGTACGCGCTCTGACTCCTCTCCCCACGTGAGCAAGTCGACTTACTAGTCATCTGGCTCCGAGAACTCATCAAGGTATGGATGGGGAAAGCGAGGACACCGCCATCTAGTTCTTTTTCCCATTTCAAATCATGACACAAGAAGGATTCATTAGGGATATACCCGTATACGGGTATACCCGATATGGTGATGAAATGCCAATACCCAGACGAGATGAACCAGTGGAGCTTAAGAATAACATCAAGGACTTGATAGGACGGATGAAGGAGGAAACATGGGACTATCAGTCTTTGGGGGTATGGGCGGCAAACAAGGTGCCTCAATATCTTTGGACGAAGCTGGACTGGAAATCGACACTCAAGAAGGAAGGTTGGACTTGGCAGAAATTTCTAAAAATGATTTCATATCATACAAATGACCTAATCAGGTGGGTCAGTAATGAAACGAGCTGGGATGAATTGGTAGATCTCCTTCTAAGCGACATCAACAATCCTACACTTAAGCGAATGTATTTCTTTGGATAGGAGGGGATGAGAACGACAAAATACTGGTTTCACGCCATTACAACTTCCAACTGGGACATTGAAACATCGAGAGGCCATTTCCTTCTGGGAATATCCGATAGATGGAAGGGTTTGCATAAGGCTCTGAGTGAAGAAGATCATATAATCTTCTACATAATGACAAAGTCAAGTCGCAAGGATCCCCGAGTAAAGAGGATTCCTGGGATATTCAGAGTCTCCTCGAATCCTTATGTGGATTCAACCCCCCAATGGCCTGATAGTGTATATCCCCTTAGAGCAAAGCTGGAGCCAGTGCTGCTAGCCCTAGAAGCAGAACACATGCTATCAATTGAACCACTTATTCATAGATTGTCATTCATCAAGAACAAGGCTTATTGGGGACGTGTGTTCCAGACTGCTCTAGTACAGATTCCTAAAACTGACTTCGAGCTAATCAAACGTGAGCTAGTCAAGACAATCGATACACAGATTGCTGTACCCCGTACGCCTACAGAAACGACCTTCAAGCCAACTCATACATCTGTTGAATGGGCACTGGTTTTCATGGGAAAACACTCTGGCTATGAAACCTGGATTACCGGATCTGACAGAAAGAAGAAGCATGCTGGAAGCCCAATTGGAGTTGGATCCCTTCAGGAACTCCCAGACCTTGGAGTGGGGGCTAATGTAAAAGCCATAGTCCGGCATATTGACGTGCTTTGGCTCAGGCGTAACAAGGTTGTAGCAGCGTTCGAGGTAGAGCATTCAACGACTATTCAATCTGGTCTTACTCGACTCAACGACCTTGTTATAGCTGCACCTAATCTGAGTATCAATCTGTACGTAGTTGCGCCAGACCAGCGAAGAAGTAAACTTGAGCGTGAGCTTGGTCGTCCCTCTTTTGAGGAGCTGCAAGCTAAGGTCAGATTCATTCCCTACAGCAAGATTATTCAGAAGCTGAATGCGGCCCAGAGAATTATCGAGCTTGGAGGATCACTTACTGATGTGTTTCTGATTCAGGAAGCAGAAACAGTATCTGTTGGCTGATACACATGAATGACGTGAATACCCTAGCACAGGGATTCAAGTTCTCCTGGCCCGCTATCTCTTCTAATACTGACACGGGTACACACTCTAGCTCAGGTGCCAATCTGCAAGTGGGGGCTTCTTCGCAAAAAGATAACAGCAGAAGCTTCCCTTTCTTCGACGGGTTGATTCTGGTCTTCAACGGTATCACCTAGGTGGTGGGCATGCAGGAAGAACCTGCTGCCCTTTTTCTGAGAGTGCTGGTCATTGATAAAAGCCCCGGGTTGTGGGAACGCGTTTCGTGAACGCTACTCCCGCATGGATTCTCATCTCCAAGGGATGTTGTGATTTGGCCTTTTGTTCTCATATGGAGTTCCCTAATTTCATCCAGTGGAGGGAATTCTGTTTTGACTATAGATCGATACCCAGCCACGAGTACACAAGCCGTTCATCAGGAGCCTCGGACGCCAATTGAACGAGGGTTTTGATATCCGAGGCATCTCGGATTATTACATGATCCTTGGCTGCCCCTTGACGTTCAGGGTCACTTGTGGCCTGTGCTGTAAAGACCACACCTACGAATCTGATGTGGTGTGAATGCCTAGATAAAGAGGTTAGAGCGCTTTTCATGAGGCCTATTTTGTGACGAGGACTTCCAACAGTGCACTCACACACAAGGACAATTCTGTTCATGTTGTCAAATGCAAACATATCCTCGCACGAAAGAGAGAAGCCACCTGTCCAAGCAACTCTTAGGCCACAAGCTGTAAGCAGTGATGCAATCATGGCTTCGAACACCCCAGCATTCTTCAGCAATGCTAATCGCAACTCGAAATCCTTCAACTCAAAGTGAGTGTTCACCTTTGATGGATCCAGAAGACGAAAAGTGAACCAAGGAAGGTTGACAATCTCAAGATTAAAGGCAAACATTGTGTCCAAGCCCGATTCACCCTTGAGAGAAAGGGTAACATCCACTCCTGATGAATTGGCAGCCGCGGACGGCACAGAGAAAGTTTTGGTTACTTCAACAGACCCATCTGGTAGCGTAAGGACGGGGGACTTGCGAAGTCTTGGTGAGTAAGGCCAGAAGCCACCATCTGAAAGCGAGAACATGGCTTTGATTCTCATATTATCTACAGTTTCCTTCATGCATGTGAATCGGACTACAATGTCAGAGCCAAGGTAATCTAAACTGACTATCCTGACATGGGAGGGCGCCACAATGTCAATTAGATTCAGGTCGATGTTTCCTTCAGCAAAGCCAAAGAACTTCTCAGTCAATTCTCGATGTGAGGGGAATGGCAAGGTTTTATGGAGGCGTATTTCATCCTGAAGACGGTTGTAGAATTCATCCGGTAATTTCTCTCGTTGAATCGCACCTCTTAGTTTCAGCGTTGTGCTTTCTGCCAAAGAACCCTCTATTCTTTCATCGCGAAAATGAACATTGTAGTGCCAGTTCGGCGACTCTAGCTGGTCGAATCCCAGCCGGACATAGTTTAGCTCCATTCCTTTCGTTGTTATTGATTGAATTAGAGAATCGATTCCATTGTATTCCACAACACATTCTATGACGCTGATAGTTCTTGAGGACCAGACATCTATGACGTTTTTATTCGGCTCGTTGGCCAAAAGGTGAATTCGAGTGATACACGGAACTAGCCCGTTTCCGCGATCCGCTAATAGCGTTCTGATTCTTGCTGACTTGTATGCAGCCTCTATATCCTTGACTCGCTTCCCAAACTCAGCGACTTGTGTATCTGTCATCTCACACCACAGTCCTCTACCCTATTCTGCAAAAGCCTCAGTCCGATCGAGAACAAGTGGTATGACATTGTCAATCACCCAGTCGAGTCCAGCATGTGATAGCTGAAAGCCCTTATCCTGTGCTACGAAGAACTCCGCCACAGCCTCGACGTCCCCCTTAAGTTGGTTTCGAACCGTTTCACGCGGAACTCCAGCTTCTCCCGCGACATCTGAGATTCGCATAAACTCAGGGTAACTTCTTAAAAGCACAAGCGCGATTCGATGGGATTTGTCAGAAACAATCGTAGAGAGTGTGGCGGTATCACCTTCAGGTTTCCACAGGCCTTCAACCATGCTACGTGCTCTCTCTGTTCTTTGTACTAGTTGGATTTCGGTGTCAAGGTCAGTAGTCCTTCTGTGAAGATCACTGACTAATCTGTATGCTTGGTCGAATACATTCCTGTTTGCACCTACCGATACTTCCACGATTCGTATCCTTGTGCCTGCTTCGCTCTTCTCGATTTCAACTGTGAACTCTTCGCGTCTATTCTTGTCCTTCTCACTCATCGCGAGTCACCTTCCTCTGACCAGTCAAACAAAGCGGGAGCAACCTCCTTATTCATGGCATTGACTCCAATAGGCGACAGATTCCACAAGTTTCCTTGCCTGGTGAACCAGTGTCCCACGTCACCCTGCCGTCCAGCAAGGATTCTTGAAACGTATCCTTGGGACAGACCCGATTCGGCTTGGTTTTCACCTACGCCCTTTGGATTGGGCCAGCTTTGAAAAAGCGATAGTGCCACACGATGCGTACTCTCAGACACCTTCTCTGAAATCACACTTGAGGAACCGTTGCGGATCCATAGCCTACTGAGCGTGATTCTCAATTCTTCAACGGTGACTCTCTCACAAAGCTGTGCTAAGAGTGCATATGCCTTTCCAAGCTGCTGTTCATCGTCAAATAATACTTCGATTTGAGTGCCTGCAATCTCTCTCGTCAATCGTATTCTCAGCAGGCTCTTCTTATGGCTAGTCATCTTCTCCATCCTCCTGCGAACCATTCTTGCCCATTATCGATTCTAGAATCCCGGATGCCCACTTGTACCCACGAGCATTCAGTCTTAGTCCCTCTCCGTTCTCGTCTATGTGAGGTTGAATGTCCAATTCTGGCTTTGTAAGGTAGTTGTAAGGAGAACCCATTCGCACAGATGACAAAGTGGACAGGTGCTCTCGTAGGACTCGCTCTGGAAAGACTAGAAGCAGAGCCAGTGCGATTCGGTTTCGAATGATACCCACATGCTCTGGAATAACGATGCGCCATCTGTCCTCCGTGAAGTCATATGTTGTTTCACGACATGCTACCTCAGCGATTCGCATCTTCATCTCAGCCACTCGTGCATGCGCTAGGACTTCGGGCCAAGACTCAGCACTTACAACGATCTTGTAGCATCTTCGTTCTACTGAAATTTCCAGCGTCGGCATGATATCTTCCGTCATTGTTTCTCCCCTGTTAAGGTTCTTGTAATCCCCACACGCGCAATCCAATAACGCATGAAGTCATTAGTAAATCTTTTCTTCAATGATTAACAGGTTGTCCATATGGTTGGAGGTGGATGAGATGCCCAACAAGGAAACGAAGCACTTCGAGATTAAGCTGATAAACGAAGAAAAGCAGGAATTCACTGTGAGTTTCACCAGTCCTGATGAATCGCTGGACGCGATTGACAGTCTACTCAGAATCAAGGGTGCCGTTGAGAAACGAGATACCATTATCAGAATCAGAGAGATTTGCTACACCAAAAACAATCACATATTCTTCCCAGAAGATAGTGCGAATCTGCCCAAGGCGCGATGGGTTTCAGTATCAGCTGCGGCCTCTTATCCAAGAGGCGTTCCAGTTGACGAAATTGTTACCAGGACTGGTCTGACTCCAGGGAAGGTTTCTGCTTACTGCACCAGCAAGAACAATCCTACTTCGAAATATCTGTACAAAGAGGATAAAGCTGTTTTCATTAATCCTAAGGGGATTGACTGGGTGTTGGGTCTGCTTAAGAAGGACAAGCAAATTGATGAGGACGAGGATAGAAATGAAGAGAACTCTCTCAGCGAAAGTTGAAGGCTACATACTAGAAGTTGAGGAATTCGAGGAATGGATGGAAGCTTTAGCTGATATTGAGCTAGGTAGAATCAAACTTGAACTTGCCAAGGCTGCAGGTCTAGATTGGCCTTTTGAGGTCACTACGGGTATGACCTTTTCGTCTTCCTCCGTTACTTCGAAAGAACAGATTATCTGTGCACTTCTTATGAAATACCCCAAAGGCCTTTCTAAAACTGATTTACAAAAGGCTACTGGAATGAAGCCTGATTCGTTGGTGACCTATCTGACTAGTAAACAGAAGCAGATTGCAGAAGGTATTGAGAAACAGGATGATGAGTACATGATTAAAACTAGCTGGCTTAGCTCAGCAATGGTGATTGCTAGAGAAGTTTTACGTACGTCCAGTCAGATATCAAACACAGAACCTCAAAGGAAGGAACGTGGTAACGGTTGAACTCTGGAGTACTGATTCCTATCGTCTGTCAATCAGAGCACTGTAATCGATTAATATGGATTCCTTTCAACAAGCATGGATACTATGCTTTCTATTTCAACCGTAATGAATACAATAAGCATCGAATGCGTATCAGTCGATCAAAAGAGGGAATTGAGAAAGAGAATCTAACTGTGACCTGTCCATTATGCAGCGAAGAAACCATGGTTTTTCTGATGAAGAAAGCATCTGCTCTGAGATTTCAGAAGGCGTCACCAGAGATCATGCTTGCCAAACCTGGTGACATGCGCCTTCCTGGCGAGGAAACCACACCTCAAGCAATACCAGGTTCTCCCCTTCCATCAATGCCTGACTTCATTGATATCGAAGATTCCTATCGATTGGAGAAGGTATATGATAGGTTGATTGATGAAATTAACACATGCTACGAATATGAAGCACACTCATCAGCTTTGGTCATGTTGCGAAAGTTAATCGAGAACCTTCTCGTTGACATGCTTCGCATGAAATATGCACCTAGTGGTAAGCATGATCTCTATTTCGATGACTCAAAGAAGCAGTTTCTTCCTCTCAGCAAACTGATTTCCAACCTTGAAGCAATAGCTTCGGAATATTTGCGATTTGGGTTGACACAGAGTCATGTGGGAATAATCAAGGGTCTTCGGAAGAGTGGAAACAGGTCAGCTCATAGCATCATTGACTTGGTCGACAAGAAGAAAATAGGCTCTTTGAAGAGCAATGCCAATCAAGCTG
>JAUVHR010000078.1 GCA_030593165.1 Candidatus Thorarchaeota archaeon | reverse complement strand
GTGGTGCCGAAGCTTTTGGAACAACTATGACTTGTCAATTATGCAGATGGTTTTCGGGCCATAACGGAGAACATTAGCGGAACGTAATTTTGCCTGTCGGGAAGCCTCCATCTACCGTCCTCGCTTTTCTGCATGAAAGGATATGCCCTGTATGATCCGAATGGAAACTCGTTGAAGAACTCCACAGCCAGACCAGAATTAATCATCGAATTCAGTATCTCAGACACACTATGGCTCCACTCATAAGCGACTCTTACAGGAGTGGGTTTCTCAGTTGCATAGGAGCCCGTAGCCGTGTAATTGACTGGCTCTGAAGATTCGAAATACTGGTACCTGACAACCAACTTGTCCTTAGCCTCCTCATCAAAGACAGTCGAGAAAGGATGAAAATCGCGAATATAATAGATTCCGTTGGGTTTGAGCAAGCTTGCCGCTGATTCAATCACGTGCTTCAAATCACGAAGCCAACAGAGCACTCCCCCGGACATGAACACAATATCGAATGTGTCGTCAAGAACCTCTGATACGTTGTGGACATCCGAACAGATGAATCTTGCATCTATGCCCATTTCCTTACTGATTCTCTCTGCAGTTTCGATTGCCTGAGGCGAGAAATCCACCCCGGTGACCTTTGCACCCAATCTCGCCCACGACATGGTGTCAAGGCCAAAGTGACACATTAGATGCAGAAGCGACTTACCGCTGACATCACCTATCTCTTCGATTTCGATAGGGTCCAGTGTCTGGTCTCCTCTCTTGAACCCGTCAACATTATAGAACTTGGACTCTTCATGTATCGCTACTAGGTCATCCCACATCCGCTTGTTTGACTCGGTTGGATCGTCCATTGCGTAGTTTCTCCCATTGTGACACAAATCACATTATTCGTGGATTTCGGTGTCTATCTTTCTTATCAGGCCTTCAATAAGCGCAGTAAGCCTGTCTGCACATACCTCATAGAAACCTTGTTCATGTCCTGCGCAGTCCTCTATATTCCCCGATTCTCCCACATATCCTGTCAGTGTAAAGACATGCTTGGTCAACTCTGTCTTGGTGAGTTCGTTCATCTCCAGAATCCTCATCTTGTGCGTTTCTTCCATTGTTAGGACGAGATCAAACTCCTCAAGCATCTCGGGGGTCACGTGCTCAGCCTGATGTCCACTTATGACAATACCCCTGTTCCTCATCACGACCTCGGCTAACTCTTCCGGTCCTTCTCCGCTGTTTGCAGACACACCTGCAGAGTCAGCACGCAAAACCTTGATTCTGGGGTCTGGATGATTTGTCACCATGGAGTTGAAGATAGCTTGCGCCATGACACTGCGGCCAGTATTCCCATAGCATACGAACATGAGTTTCATTTCCGCAATCACCAATTCCTGCCAACTTTGTACAAACCAGAGCTAGCGAAAAGGTTTTGTTATACCGATGTTGGCCACAGCTCGGCCTTAGGGTCAAAAAAAGGAGCACATTACTATGCCGATGATTGAGATTAGATGGCATGGGCGCGGCGGACAAGGCGGCGTCACTTCTGCAGAGCTACTAGCAAAGATAGCCTACCTTGACGGATACAAGGGAATACAAGGATTCCCCTTTTTCGGCGCAGAACGGCGCGGAGCTCCAGTTAAGGCATTCACAAGAATCTCAGATGAGGAGATTAACGTTCGAAGCCAAATATACACTCCTGATATTGTTGCGGTTCTTGACGATGGACTCATCGAAGTTGTCGATGTTACAGAGGGCCTGAAAGAGGATGGCATAGTGATTGTAAACACCACCAAGAGCTCGAGCGAGCTGGGACTTCCTAAGGGTCGTGTATGGACCTATGACGGCACTGGAATTGCCTTGAAACATGGACTGCTGGTTGCTGGTCTTCCAGTTGTCAACACCACGATGCTCGGCGCCTTCGCGAAAGCCACAGGTCTGGTCAAGCTAGAGACTGTTCAGAAGATCATTCGGGAGAAGTGGTCTGGCAAGGTCGGAGATAAGAACGCCGTAGGTGCCAAAGAGGCCTTCGACACCTGTACAGATTAGCACGTTTTGAGTCACAGTGGTTCCATGTGAACGATGACGGTTTCCACACCGGGAATCTGTTTCATCACAAGTCGTTCTATCAATTCTGTAACCTTGTGACTCTCTGTCAGTGAAATTGATCCTGCTAGACGACAATCAAACGAGATGACGAGTCCGCCCGCTTCTTTGCTGACTACAATGTTATGACAATCCTGCGCTGGAGTCTGGTTGTCAACAATATCGCGGACCATGTTCACAATATCCGGCTTTTCAGACGTGACATCGGTCGCGGTTGTTTCGGTGGATACTGATTCGAGATGAAATGTGATTCCACTCACATTTGGTATCCTCTCACGTAGCCGTTCTTCAAGGACTTCTGACGTCTGATGCGCCGCTTCTAGTGTTAAGTCGGAATGCATCTCAAGGTCCGCGGCTATATGTGTACCATCTGGTCTAGAATAAATTCGAACCTTATGAACTCCAACAATACTCGGCTCCGCTCTTGTGAATTCTGTTAGATTCGTGTAGATGTCCAGCTCCTCAGTCACTATATTGGGGGTTTCGAAGGATTTCATCTGTACAACTACATCCACAGTAGCTGCAAGTGTCTTGAGCTCTTTCTCTATCGCATCAGCAATGCTCTCTGCCTGTCTTATTTCCAATCCTTCGTCCACAATGACTATCACATCAACAAACATGTACGGTCCCGCCATTCTCGCGCGAACCCTTTCACAACTCATGACTCCGGATACCTGCACACAGATTTCCTCGACCTCTTCTCTTATTCCCGATGGTGCCTTGTCAATGAGTTCGTCGTACGCTCTTCTTGCAAGCCGGTAGGAGACTACAACAATGACTATTGCAACCCCTACGGCTGCAATCGGGTCTGCAATGGGGAATCCGAACCAAACGAAGCCAAGGCCGATGAGTACTACAGCAGAGCTGATCATGTCTGTGCTGAAGTGAAGTGCATCTGCTTCCAACGCCTGACTACCATGCTTCTTCGCCGTTCGGTTTAGAACCTTGCTTCTCTCATAGTCAACCAATATGCTTGTGACCATAACAGCGATACCCAAGATTGATGCGGATGCAAACACCTGATGCTCGATTCTTCGAAATGCCTCAAGGATAATCCAGACTGACGTTATCCAGAGTATGATAGTTTGAACCAACGCAGAGAAGTTCTCAATCTTCCCGTGGCCGTACTGATGGTCCGTGTCTGGAGCTTTGGCTGCACGGCTAACTGCGACTAAGGTAATGGCAGCTGCGAATAGGTCTAGACCGCTATGCAACCCCTCCGAAAGAATTGCTAGGGAACCATCAATAATGCCCACTGTGAATTTAATGAGTGTCAAAACAGCTGCTGCTACTACGGAAAGAGCAGCTGCCCGTTTTACCTCCTTTCGACCATCCTTGTCTGGACACATCTACGCCACAGCCTAGACCTACTACTGACTGGAGCTTGTTTAAACCGTTTCCGGTTATAACGTGTGCACTTATTATCACTAGGAATATACTATACAATCCATTGAACACTTCGAATCATCATCCCGGTGGTCAAGAATGAAGTATCGAACCAAGAGCATCATGCCGCCGCCAATTACCAAGTTACATGAGGCTGCAAAAGCATACATCGGGTCACCTCGTTTTCTTAACTTGGGTCAGGGCGTTCCCGGGCATATCCCCACAAAGAGCACACTTGATGTACTAAGCGAACGAATCATGCATCCTTCTGCACACAGATACACTCCTGACCAGGGTCTTCTGGAGCTGCGAGAAGAACTGGCATTGCGTCTCAGACAGACTATGAAGATTCATGTTGATCCCTTTTCAGAACTAACAATCACTGCAGGGGGCAATGCTGCTTTTGCTGGAGCTATATTGACTCTTCTCGAGCCTGGTGAAAGAGTGATAATGTCCAATCCATATTACTTCAACTCAGTGATGGCAGTACGGTTATGTGGAGGAGAAGTCATTGGAGTGCCCGTAGACGAGGAGTTCCAGCCCTCTATTGATAAGATTGAGGAAGCCATTGATACAAAGACCCGCGCAATTCTACTCGTTTCTCCGAATAATCCCACCGGCGCAGTCTACGAAAGGAACGTTGTTGATCGACTACTTGATATCTGCATTGAGAATGACTTGATGCTAATCTCCGATGAAACTTATTCACGAATGGTCTTTGAGGGCGCTGAGCATTACAGCCCTCGATCAAGGCGCAATGCCACGAACAACGTCATAACTCTAGGAAGTTTCTCGAAGGACTATGGTATGTCGGGCTGGCGAGTTGGATATGTTATAGGTCCTCCCGAATTCACAGAAGAGTTCTTGAAAGTACAGGACACAATCACAATTTGTGCTCCCACAGCTGGTCAAATCCTTGCTCTTGAGGTACTGAAGAGTGGTCAGGAACAGGTTGAAGAGGAGATGGAGCGACTCAGCCTTCTTAGAGACCTTGCTTACCTTCGAATCCACGAGATTGATGATCTCCAAGCTGTTCGAACCAAGGGTACGTTCTACATGTTCCCACGTGTTGCAGGATGTACTGATTCAAGAAACCTCGTTCTAGATATTCTCCAATCAGCCGAGATGCTAGTGTTACCTGGAAGCATCTTTGGAGAGTCAGGCGAGGGACACATTCGACTCTCCGTTGGACCTCTGACTCCTGAGGCAGTAGATGAGGCATTCAATCGTTTGGGTGCATACTTCAGACACCGCTAGATGCCGTGGTACGTGAACCATTCCCAGTCAGTTACTGCTTCCCGGCAGTACTCTTCCCACTCTTGACGCTTCAAACTGATGAACGTTTCAACGAGTTCTGAGCCGATTGCTTCCTTGATTACATCGTCCTTCTCCAAGCAATCCAGAGCTTCCCCTAGACTCGCAGGCAACATCATGATACCCATTCCTTGCCTCTCTGACTCCGACATTGCAAAAACATCTTGGCTTATCGGTTCAGGGCCAGTCAGTTTCCTGTTGACTCCATCCATCCCCGCCGCGATTAATGCAGAGAACAACAGATAAGGGTTCGACATTGGGTCCGGCGACCTGAACTCAATAGCGGCTTTTTGACTCTCATTGAATAGTGGAACTCGTACAAGTGCAGTCCTATTCATAAGTCCCCAGCACACATAGACTGGAGCTTCATGATGTGGTACTAATCTCTTGTATGAATTTACAGTTGGGTTGGCAATTGCTGTAATCGCAGGTGCATGTTCTAGCAGTCCGGCAACAAACATTCTTCCGGTTTCAGAGAGGCTGGATCCGTCTTCTCCACCAAACAGGTTCTTGTCACCTTCCCATAATTGAATGTGACAATGGAGCCCATTGCCTGCCGAATTCGCGAATGGTTTGGGCATAAACGTGACATCAAGACCCTCTTCCAGTGCTATTGCTCGGGTGAAACTCTTGAATCGTATGGCAGAATCCGCCATCTTCCCTGCTTCCTCGAAATCAAGCTCAATTTCCTGCTGTGCATTACCGACTTCGTGATGGATGACTCGTGGTTTTAGTCCGATGCTTCTGATTGCGGAGGAGATGTCCAGAAGCAGGTCTGCGCTCGGATTGGTGGGAAAAGTATCGGCATATTGACTATCGTCGAATGGTTCGCCATCAAGTGTTATGAAGTGGAATTCCGGTTCAATCTTCAACCTGAGCTCTAGCTTTCCAGGAAGGTACTTCTCACAAGCCGAATGCAATGTCCCCCGGCAGTCTTTTAGATGGTACACTTCCGCGTCTTCTGTAACTGTCTTCTCCCGTACGAAACAAAGAGCAGCTGCGACTCTCCGTGAAGTGTATGGTAGTTCTATCAGTGATGATTTATCTGGCTTAAGCCTTAGATCGGACGCCTCAACACGTGAGAGACCTACAATGGAGCTACCATCAATGGATGTTCCTTTCTCCATCACCGGATCACTCCTAATGTCCTCAAGTGATTTTGCAGGTTCACATGGGACAATCATGGCTTTCAGTCGACCCAAGATGTCCACAATCTGAAGTTCCACATACTCGATATTCTCTGACATTATGCATGCCCCCGCTAGGGCGGAATTCTGTTGCAGCGTTTCCCGTATTATAACTCTCTCTATCCCCAGAGCTCCTTGTACCATGCTTCAGACTCGGCTCCAAACTCCACCTTTATAGAACCACTAGCAACGCTTACTTCTTCATTCTCTTCTATTTCGAAGTTGAGGGCTGATATCCGTACTGCCTTCTTCTCCAGGTGCATGTTGCCAATGTTTCTAGCATGAAGACGCACAACTATTCTTCCCCCATCCATTTTCAAGAGAAGGTCCTCGTACGTCACGTCGCACTTAAACTTGAACTTCTTGTCCTTGAAGTTGCCCATGTGAATCTCAAGATTGCTGAGCTCTGTCTTGACACCCGATGCCATCATGGTCAGTCGAGATGCTCTAGCGAATTTGACCCATTTATGGGCTTCTGTTCGAACAATCTGACTCTTCCGTAAGATAGAAACAGGTCTATTGTGAATCTATTTTGAGTTGAATATGAGAAAGGGTCTCTTCATTGGATGCAGTGGATGGTCATATCCCGATGACTGGCTCAGAGTGTTCTATAGATCAAGGAGCGCATTCCTGAAACAGTACCTCTCTGTTTTCGATACTGCTGAAATCAACTCAACATTCTACGCTCTGCCCCGGCCTAATTTCATCAAGCACCTAGTCAACAATGTAGGTGAGGACAAGTTCTTCACAGCCAAGTTACCAAAGAAAGTCACTCATGATAACAGACTTGATGTGAGCGGGGATGGTGGGGCTGTCCTTCAAGAGTACTTCACTCTGATGGAGCCTATTCGAAACCGTATTGAAGCATTGCTGATTCAGCTGCCACCTTGGGATATTACTAACATGAGTGACCTTGAGTCATTCCTTGTTTCGCTAGACAAATCCTTCAGATATGCGATAGAGTTCAGGCATGAGAGTTGGCTCACCAGTAGAGTGTGGTCCTTGTTGGAGGACTATGGCATTGCAAATGTCATTGTTGATGAGCCAAAGCTTCCAATCGAACTCCGGATAACAGCTGACTTTGCGTACATCCGTTGGCATGGTCACGGAAGTCGTCCTTGGTACAACTATCTCTACTCCCCAGAGGAACTCAAGGCTTGGGTGCCGCGCCTAGAAGATGTTACGAGTAGGACAGACTCGATTCTCGGCTACTTCAACAATCACTTCAGTGGGAATGCCCCCTTTAATGCGCTTCAGATGCTCGATTTGATGGGGTTAGCAAGTTTTCAACAGTCTAACAAACTGGAAAGAATGACCAAACACATGTCCGGACATCAGACCTCACTGGATGACTTCTGACCAGTCAGAACGTCTAAGAGGCAAGCCGATACCACTTGGTATATACTTAAACACACATCTAAATATAGACCTCAAGTGTTGACCTCCTTCTGTGGTGAAGCATTGTTTGGCAAAATGCATAAGTGTGCAAGTAGTGAAGGTTACCGGGAAGCCTATTGAACTCTATGAACAGACCCCCCAGATGGGCCTATCTTGTCTCTGGCATTCTGATTGTGATGAGCATTCTGCTTGCAGGGACTATTATGTATGTACTTCTGCACATGCTTCCTCAAGGGATGGACATACTAGTACCACTGCTATTCATCATCCTCCCTCTGACGGCTTCCATTGTACTAATAGTGCCAATCTTTGCATTTGTTTTGACGAGGAATAAGGAGCAATCACTATGAGTTGGACGCGATTCTTTGCCACCTCGAAAGCCTAATAAGCGTACCAACGGCACGAGCGCTGAAACAGGTGAGATGTCTATGAGCTTCGACATATTTGCTGAACCAACCGTGAAATCACCAGGTGATGAAAGTCCAAGAAAAGGTCGCGGATTCAGCAGAACAGAGATTGAGCAGGCTGGTTTGACTATTCCTGAAGCCCGCCGTATGGGACTTTCTATTGATATTCGTCGAAAGACTACCCATTCTGAGAATGTTGAAGCACTCAAGGTGTACACTAAGGATCTTGAGAAGCTCGCTAAGGCAGTCAAGGTGGAGAAAGCTCCATCTGTGGATGAGGAAGCAGCTTTGACCGAGTTGTCGTCGCTACGTGCGGTCAAGAAAGCAGAAGCCGAGCTGCTAGTTAAGGTTGGTATCCTGACCCTCTCTGACTTGGCGTACTGCGATATCCCTAAGGTCGCAAAGAGAACTGGAATTGATGAAGAGCGCATCACAGCGATGGTGAAGGCGGCTCTCTCGAAGGTCTAGTCTTAACCTCAGAGCTATCGATTTGTCTTGGGGTGTGGAAGAGCTGAGCTACAGCCAGCTCATGGAGGTTCTCCGAAGTCCGCCAGAAGTCCCGTATCCAGTAATCCTACCAGATTTCTTCCTCGATCATTTCGTAGTTGCAGGTACTTTGAATGAACTCTTTGAGGACATGAAACGACTTGCAGAGCAGGGTGGCGGGAACCTGTTAGGGACATCCCAATTCATTGTACGAGGAGGCAACTCGGTAAACACAGCTGCTGCACTACTCTCATTGGGCGTTTCACCAAAGCTCATTGTTCGGACCGATCCTCAGGGTGCATTGTTGCTGAAGTCGTTGGTCAACCCGGACCTTGACCTCAGTCACGTGCATGATGATGGTCAGCTCTCTGCAACTGTATCTATGGAGGTCGAATATGAGGGACGAAGGGTGAACCTGATGATAAGCGACAGTGGTTCAGCCGCAGACTTCTCCTTTTCCCATCTCTCAAGTGAGGACCTAGATGTCATCAAAGGCAGTGGTCTGGTTGCGCTACTCTGTCTGAACCATAACATAGGCGCTGTTGATCTGGCAATCGACTTGTTCTCTTTCACACGCAACGCAGGTGATATACTCACATTCCTTGATTTAGGTGATCCATCTGGAAATGCTGGTATCGTGGAGCCTCTATCTCGTAGTGTGCTATCGGAGGGCCTCGTTGACATTGTTGGGATGAACGAGAACGAAGCGGGATGGTTTGCTGCAGCATTGTCTGGACATGATGACAAATGGCGAAACATGTCCGACCCTGATAAGTGGCTAGCGGCTGCTGAGCTGATATCACGTGAGACTGGAGTTCGGGTCGATCTCCACACTCAATCATTTAGTGCATGTGTCCAGAACGATGAGGTGGTTACTGTTCCTGCATTTGATGTAATCTCACATGTGATATGTGGTTCTGGAGACGCATGGAATGCCGGAAACATTTACGGCACTCTACTTGACTTGCCCTCTAAGGACCGGCTAATACTGGCCAATGCGGTCGCTGCATTGTATGTTTCATCCCCCACGGCCACGCATCCAACTCTAGATGCGGTGAGTGCATTCCTGCAGATAGGGATTCCTTTCTGATTTTACAACAATTTCATAAGTCCTGTTGCAGGAAACAAACTGGGTTATTTGCCAGTTCACAGTGGAGTGTCAATGGATTGCCCTTAGAGCGTGTGCTAACGAAACTCAGATATGACGAGTCAGTTAGTGCCTATGCTATTCTTACCAATGATGGTTCACCTTTTCTCGCATTCGCTCTTCCTGATGAGATCGTGCCCATTCTTAGGGCTACTCTAGAAATCCACTCCTCATCACTCAAACTGATGAATATCATGACGGATGAAGGCATAGTGATTCTCGCTCGTGTAGATGACAACTGGGTCTTAGCTGTGCTCTTCATTGCCGAGTCCTCTTTGGGAATGGCTCTTAGGAGAACTAAGGACGTGGTCAGTCTTCTAGAGGGAGTGGGACTTCCTCCGCCGCCCACAAAGTTCGTGGTGGCGAAACAAGCGACTGCAGAGCCCGAGGTTTTTTCAGCTGTTGATGTAACGCCGGATTCCGAACCATCTCTTGAAGAAATACCACTTGACGAAGTGTTGGTGTCTCATGGATGCCTTGTGTTCCGGGGAAAGAGATTCAGCGAAGCAACAAGTATGGATACCGAGCTGAACAGACAGCTCATTGCTGACTATTCCAATTCCGGCGTTGACGTTCTCTTGATGGTTAATGAGGAACGAACTGTGTTCAGGATTGCTGAGGTGCTGGCCAGAAGAGTGGAGCACGTCCTTGAGGTCTGCCGTTGGTGCGCATCAAAACACGTTGTGGTTTTGGAGTGTCCTGAGGAGCAGGCACCAGCTCGGACAGAGATTGTTGAGGTTCCCCTATTCGAAGGCGAATTGAAGAAGGCCAAGAAAGAGCATCGAAAAGTCCTAGAACTCTGTGACGGGTCTCTGACTCTTCACGACATAGCGAGGGAGCTTGACATTCTGTACTTCCAAGCCCTGCAGTCAGTAGTGCCCTATCGTGGCAAAACACTAAAATTCATTCGTCGCAACATTGAAGTCAAGTAAAAATTGCGAGGATTGATCGAATGGGCATTAAAGGCAAACTTGCCTGGAGATTCAAGATCGACAAGGTAGCAAAGCCCTTGTTTCAGGCAACCTATCGTGAGCTAATGAACTTCCTGATTATGACAAGCGAAAATGTTGATTCCCTGAACCAGAAGATTTTGGATATAGGATTCAAGGTTGGCGAACATCTTCTCATGGATTATGCCGAGAATTAGAGAGCACGCAACGGAGTTCCACGAGTTCGGGGGTACGCTACAACTAGCGTACAAGGTGAATTCGGGCCAGGAATTCACATTGGCTTGGGTAAGTGATGATAAGCGTACTATCAAGTTCTCAGATGACAACTGCCCTCTATGTGAAGGTGTGGAGATCACTGATATGCCCGGTCTACAATACTGCAACCTGATAAGTGGTGTCTTCAAAGCCGTCCTAGACTTGCGAGGTTTCGATGGGGTGGCATATCAGGAGTCCTGCAAGGCACTGGGCGATGGTACCTGTACTTGGATAATCAAGCTAAGGGACTGAGGAATCCTACGCAAGTGCTGCGTTTCCGGTATGGAATAGGATTAAATGCAAAAGTGAGAAGAAGTCACTAGCACGCATAATTATGGAGGATAACTTTTGGGTCAGAATATCGGGACTCTTGTCGGGCTCGTGTTAGCATTTGTCATGTGCTTCTTAGTGCTCATGTTAGGAGTGTTCATTCCTACTGAGGTCATCCCAGCTTCAGTGGTGCAGCAGTTCTTGAATCAGACTGACCTTGAGTTGAGGCTTGCCATCGTTGGCACAGTGCTGTTTCCCCCATTTCTAGGGCCGGAAATCAGCTATGGTGCTGCTAATACAACAGTTCTCACCTTTGTTTGTTGGGGGACTGGTGGGCTCATTGCCGGACTTCTATCAAAGGGTCCAGTCCAAGGGATTCTCGCAGCTATCTTCGCTGTGATTCTAGGCGCACTTCTTACTTGGCTGCTTGTGTTTCTCATAGTTCCACCCGGGGACATTACACAAATCCTTGGAACACATTCCATGATTCTGATGCAGCTTACACTTCAGGGGGCAATTTGGCCTGGTGTTGCAGCTTTTGTTGGTGGACTGTTGGGTGGAGGTATAAGCAGGGAACGATAGTATCTCTCGTTACTAGTTATCGTCGCCTTCGTGTTTCAATGCCTTTCCACATTCGGCGCAAATGAGTGGCCGAGACCTAAAGACCGCTCCACAATCACAGATTGTTTCTATCTTGTCTGGTGGTTGTGCGCGTCCTTCTGCTTGCAGCATCGACACAAGACTCACTACTGGGATT
>JAUVHR010000149.1 GCA_030593165.1 Candidatus Thorarchaeota archaeon | reverse complement strand
GAGCCCGCAGTTCCGCTACTTGAGCCTGCAGTGCATCAATTTCTGACTGGAGAGCACCTTCTCGACCCTTCACACCTGCAATTTCCTCGCGCAGAGTAGACATTTCAGAATCACGAGCGGTCTTCTCAGTCTGGTATGTTTCAATCTCGCTCCGTAGCTCATCGATTGTTGTGTCCCTCTGCTCGATGCGTTCCTGCAACTCGGCCAGTTGTCCCTGAGCTTTCGATAGGAGTGTGACTTTCTCTTCATAGTCTATGATGAGTTCCTCTGCGCGATCCAGCTTCTCAAGCATTCTCTGCAGATGTTCAGCTTTGGATTGTGATTCCTGAAGCTCACCCTTGAGTTCGGAAATAGCCTCATCGCGGGTCTCAATCCCTTCAGTCAGACGGGTCTTGCCGTCCTCTAGCTGTGATATACCATCCCCTAGGTGTACAATCTCTTGATCCTTGGCACCCAATGTTTCATGAATCTTTGTGATAGTTGCTCTAGGTCAGTGGACAAGAAGGTTCCGTTTCTCATCAATGTCTGAAGAATTGCACGTCGCACAGGATCAACGAGTAACGATGCCTGACGCTGTTCAGCCGTCATCTGCGTGTACCGTGCCAATTGCTTGAATAGCTTGGGCACCATTGGTTTGTACTTTTCACCTTCTGCAGACAGGAAAATCTGAGTGGCAATCTCAGGCAGAGCATCCTTGTAGACACTTGGGTCCTCTGTGGGATCTAACACCAAGAACACCATGGAGGGATGTCCCTTCAGGTGCATATTCAATCCACCATAGTAGAAAGCGAGACTAAACTCATCAAATGAGAGCTCGTTGAATACCGGCTTCTGAGTTTCCTCGGTCTCTCCAAGAGTGGCGAGACCATAAACACGCATTGATGTTGTTGGGTCGAGCCCCAACTTGAGCGAGGCTGGCGTCTTTGCTGTAACGACTGGCCCGAGCTCATCATCCCATTTTAGAACAGCTAATCCCATTGGCATATGCTGAACACCCCATTCGACTTGTCAGCTGCACGGATTCGCGCAAGGTGACTGCAACGACAGGCCCAGCTTCTGCAGCTCGTTTGCAGAGTCCGAATTCTGTCGGTCCCCAGATGCTCCACAGACGACACTAAGGCCGTGATGCGTCCTCAATCGCTTTCGCAATCAAGTGTTTCAATATAATCCAACCGTTCCTAATAAGAAGATAGTGGACATATTGCATTTGGGTGAGTTTCCGGCTTTTTAGGAGCGCCTAGTAAGCAGAGTGACCACCATGTTGTTACCAAAACCGCCAATGTTGTGCGTGAGAGCAACCTTGGGAGAGTCAACTTGCGTGCCTGAGGGAGCCTGTTCTCTCAACTGTAGTATTGCATCTCGAATCTGGGCAACACCGGTAGCCCCTGTTGGATGGCCTCTCGACTTCAACCCGCCGGTGGGATTTACAGGAATTGCCCCATCTACTCCAGTTGCGCCACTCTTGACGAGTTCGATTGCATTCCCACGTTCTGCGATGCCAACATCCTCCATGTTCACAATCTCAAGAATGGAGAATGCGTCGTGGAGTTCACAAATGTCAACGTCCCTTGGTCCCATATTTGCCATCTTGAAAGCCGCATCAGCAGCTGCCATCGTGGCACCAAATGAAGTGAGCGAGAGTCTGTGTTGGACAGCATGGTAATCCGTACCGTGTCCGATACCGACAACCTTCACAGATTGATCAGCAAGACCAATGTCATTGACGACCGTACTCGAGGCCACTACAACCGCTGCAGCACCGTCACTGGTTGGACAGCAATCAAAGAGTGTGAGAGGTTCGGCAACAATTCGCGCATTGCTCACTTCCTCTACTGTGATCTCTTTCTGGAAGTGGGCAAGCGGATTCTTTGAACCGTTCTTGTGGGCCTTCACAGGAACCAGTGATAGTTCGTCTCTGGTTAGGCCATAATCGTGCATGTAGCGACGAGCAACCATTGCTGCAAGAGCCGCTGGAGTCGCCCCATAGCGCGTTTCATTCTCGAATGACATCATCTTGGCAAGTATCTTTGAAGCAGTTCCTCGCTCAACCTCGGACATCTTCTCAACACCAATCACTAGCACGAGCTCTGCGAGTCCTGAGCCAACGAGTGCAACAGCTGACTCGAATGCACTGGATCCAGATGATGGGCCGGTCTCAACACGAAATGCTCCAGCAGGGACTATTCCCAACCTATCAGCCAGCAACGTAGAGAGGTGTCCGCGGCCTGTAAACTCGTCAGGATTCTGAGTGCCCACAATGAGTCTGTCAAAGCCATATTCTATGGTTTGAGAGTCATCTATCGCTTCAAGAGCGGCCTTCTCGGCGAGCTCAATAATCGAGTCCTCAAGAATGCCGAAAGGCGTCATGCCGACTCCGATGACATGAACTTCCTTCAAGCAGTCCACCGCCATTACTCTATTAGAACCAGGAGGTCGCTTGTGGTGACATTCGAACCGACCTCAACGTTCACCTCTTTGACTATGCCATCCGATGGCGACTTGAGCTCGTTGAACATTTTCATTGCCTCAAGGATGCAGACGGTCGCGCCAGTCGATACCGTATCCCCTACCTTGACATGCACCTCAGTGATTTTTCCCGGCATTGGCGGATAGACACCTCCTTGTACCTTCGAGCCCGTGGCTGATGCGCCCCCAACTGTAACTGTGGTCTCTTGCTGACGAACTCGTGACCATTCAACCTCTAGAGGTTGTTCGTCCAATTCAAGGGAAACCTTCTTCCCTCCCTTTTTGAGAATCTTAACTGCATAGTCAGAATCAGTATCATTGACCGTCCAAGTTCCATCTTCTTCCATGGCGGCCTTAATTGTGAATGATTGCGAGCCCACTTTGACAACAAGAAGACCACCCTCATCAAGACGCTCGATGTTGACTCTATGGTCACGATCGCCAATTTTGATATCGTATTCAGGACTCATCAGAGACCACCCTTATCTCGAGCACGCATTTCATCCTTCCGTCCAGCAGACGCCCATGCTGAAGAGCTACGGTCCCAGCTGCTCGGACCATGTTGGGCGGTCATTGCACGACCGGAGTCAACCCATGCGTCACCGGTCAAGGCACCTCTCACCGAGCTAGGTGTGCTCTGAGTGCTCATGTGAAGGACTGATGCAATAATGGCGGCCTCCAACTCATCGGTCATCTCACCACGCTTCTTTCGTGCGTTTCTGTGTTTCAAGAAATCCAGCACGTATTGCGGGAAAATCGCATAAGACACTTCATCCCTTGGAAGATGGGGAATGTCCTTGAGTGCCTCTCGCGCCTTTGGTAGTCCGGGCTCAAGCATGTCAGCGGGACGACAGTCAATAGGTGTTTCATCACCTATCGCGAGCTGCTTTATCTTAGGGTCAATGGGTGCGGGAGGTCGGCCGTAGAAACCACGAATGTACTGTTTGACCTCATGAGGAATCATCGAGTATCGTTCGCCTGTGACGACGTTCAGGGTTGCCTGCGTTCCCACTATCTGGCTTGAAGGTGTCACTAGAGGAGGGTAGCCCAGCTCAGCTCTGACACGAGGTACTTCTTCAAGAACCTCATCATACCGTTCAAGGGCGCCCTGTTCTCTCAGCTGGTTATCGAGATTCGAGAGCATCCCTCCAGGGATCTGGAAAACAAGAACCTGAGGATTGACGCCCCGTAGGCTTCCCTCGAACTTACTGTACTTGCGTCTAATCTTTCTGAAGTAGTCAGCAATCTCAGCAAGAAGCAAAAGATCAAGCCCGGTATCGCGACTTGTCCCCTTCAACGATTCAACAATGGACTCTGTAGCAGGCTGTGATGTAGCCATGGATAGAGATGAGATTGCACAGTCCACAACATCGACACCGACTTCTGATGCCTTTAGATAGGCCATAGAGGCCATCCCCGATGTCATATGACTGTGGAGCTGAATCGGAATATCGATTTCGTCTTTCAAACGCCCAATCAAGTCCTCCGAAGCGGGGGGCGAAATCAAGCCGGCCATGTCTTTGATGCAGATGGAGTCAGCACCCTTCTCATAGAGTTGCTTCGCCTTCTCGACAAACTTATCGTTAGTGTGAAATGGACTAAGGGTATAGCATATGCTTGCTTGAACATGTCCACCCTCACGCTTCACAAACTTCATGGCGGTTTCCATGTTACGAATGTCATTCAATGCATCGAAAATCCTGAAGATGTCTATTCCTACCTTGACAGCTTCAACAACGAAGGCCTCCAGAACATCATCGGGAAAATGTTGGTAGGCGATTATATTCTGTGAACGAAGCAACATCTGGAAAGGGGTTCTTGGCATGGCGTCTTTCAGCAGCTCAACACGTTCCCAAGGGTCTTCATCAAGGAATCGCATTGCAGTGTCAAAGGTTGCACCTCCCCACATCTCTAAGGAGTGATAGCCAACCTTGTCAAGCTTCTCGCAGATGGGAAGCATGTCCTCAACCCGCATCCGAGTTGCTAGGAGGGACTGGTGTGCATCCCGCAGAACTGTGTCGGTTATCTTAAGCGGCTTCATTATTGGGCAAGAAGAGAATGCGGAGTGTCTATTTAGGAGTTCTGATATGTGGGCGCGGGATTCTTGGACAGAACTAGTTATTGCGAAGAAATGTCTAATCAAACTACGTTGATACAATATATTAAGTAAAACAATCGCACCGTCACCAATATCCTAACTGGGAGGTCTACGAATGAACACGTACAAGGATTCCAGTCGATTTGCTATTATTGATAATCCAACAGATAATGAGGTGAAAGAATTCCAAAAAGGAATGGAAACTTATAACATGGAAAAGACAAATGGAGAGTTCAATAGCCCCCAACCTTGGATCAATCTAGTCCTTAAAGACCATCAGGGTAATATCGTTGGAGGAATTCTGACTAGTACACTTTTCTGGGCTCAGTATCTTGAAGTTCTCTGGGTTGATAAAAAGTACCGTGGACTTGGCTATGGAAGAGACCTTGTTCTGGAGGCTGAGAGATTAGCGAAGAAGAACGGATGCTTGACATCACACACTTATACGTTCTCATGGCAAGCACCTGACTTCTATCAGGCAGTAGGATACAAGCTCATAGCTACTTATGATGGATATATCGATGGCATTACAGAACTTATCCTTATGAAAAGACTAGATACAATTGATGACGTATCGACCCAAAAGGTTGAGTCCACTCGATTTGCTATCTCTGAAGATTCGACTGAGGAATCACAGAAGATTGTCCGCAAAGGGCTCGGAAGTAATTTTGAAAAGCACGTTAGTGATTTGCTCAAGGAAAATCCAAAAATTGAAATTAAATTGGTCATAAAGAATGATGATGGACAAGTGATTGGAGGACTGTGTGGTTATACAATCCTTAAGACCTTGAATATGGCAAAACTCTGGGTTGATGAGAGATATCGTGGCCAAGGCTATGGGATGGGTCTCTTAATGCATGCAGAAAAACTTGCCAAAGAGAAAGGGTGTATTGCCGGTCAGACAGCGTGCTTCTCATTTCAGGAACTTGATTTCTTGAAAAAGCATGGATACACCGAATATGGAGTATCAGATGGGTATCCAAAGGGAGTAAAGGAGTACTATCTAATCAAGAAGTTTCAGACCTGATGAAAGGAATTAGGGACTTTGTTATATTTTCAATATCAACTAGACTTGTGATTTTCTCATCTGTAACCACTTGCGGTTCCTAACCTCTATTCGAGATTCTCTCTACGACCCCTTTTTCTTGATGATGATTATTATGATAATAATCACACCAGCAGCTCCAGCTACAATAATGATAATCGTAGTTGTGTCAAAGCCTCCAGGCTCTCCTCCAGTCGGGGTGGTCGAGGTTGTGGGTTCAGTTGTGGTCGTTGTTTCTGTAGTTGTATCTGTAGTTGTAGTGGTTGGTGCAACATACAGTACTCTAATTCGAATCTGATAGTTTCGATTGTGTCCCAATGTGTCATTGACAAACACATCCAACCCGTAGTTCCCAACCTCAAGCTCCATATTGTCTGTGAGATAACCGGTTTCGTTGATTGTGAATTGCACCGTATCATTAGTCCACCAACTTTCAACACCAGATAGATCGGTTGCAGAGAATTGTACAGCCAAACGTTCACCATGATTAATGACTTGGTCCGAGGGACCTACTATCCAATTAGGGGGATTATGATCAATCGTGAAAACAGCATCTGACTCGTCCTGGTCTATGAATACAGTACTGGAAGCCACTACTCTCACAAGGTATTCATCACCGTCAGGAACTCCAGTTATATCCCAAGTGTAGTGGTCTTCTGCGAGCCCCGTTGTGATAGGTGTCCAATCCGACCCCCCGTTTGTGCTGTAAAACAAGTCAATAAGAAGTGGATCCTCGTTGGGATCTAAGGCATCCCAAACGAGTGCGATATCATCTTCTGTGAAAGCTTCGCCTCCATTGGGTGAAATCATATCAACAACTGGAGCTCTGTCCTCTGAAAGCCATTGGAAGATATTCGTGACAAGAAGGTCGTTGTCACTATCATAGAAGGTCTTTTGACCATCAACATCAGGATCCTGATTGCTGGCCATGAATACGTAATCACCACTATAGACAAGACGTCCGTGTCCATGGTCCTTAGCTACCATGATAGACAGTCCGTCAGCTGACCCGCCATCAGACCATTCACATGTACCATCATTGTCGGTTACAATCAACGAGGTCGCAGTTCCAATCGAGTTGAAAGCAGTAGTGAGATAGAACTCAATACGAGAAATACCCTCAGTGATTGGATGTACACCGAAATTACTCTGATTATAAACGATGTAATTATCAGAGGCTATCGCATCATCAGAATCAATCATGTATCCTGTGTCGTTAACATCAATTCCAAACTCGTTACCTATTGGGTCAACCTTATCACACGCATCTCCGCGAGCTCCCAATAACAAGAGTCCTCCACCTGTTGCTACAAAGGCTTTGATGCTTGCAATTTCAGTTGAGTTGTAGTCATTATCTCCATCAACAAGTACCAGAATATGAGCCTGATCAAGAAGTGTTGTACGAAACTCTGACATCCACTGAACCGTAAATCCATTTGAAGTCAAGTGCTTTCCAAGTCCAGTAAATGATATGCCAAGAGTGAAGTTCGGAGCATGAGACTCATCGAAGAGTACTATTTGTTCCGCCTGTCCAGACGCAGCCAACCACCTAATGCTATTGACGAGGAAGACCTCGGTGAAAAGCTCGTAGTAATTCGCCTGGCCATCTCCATTTGTATCTTCCCAACCTCGGAGTGCAGTTGTGTCACCGAAGACTGTTATCCGTCCATCTCCAACCAATGCGGATGCAGCTATAGGAATGCCATCTGCAGCAGTTACATTATCAAATGTTGTCGTACCGTCTCTATCCGTAACGATAAGCTTTGTTGCTCCCTCTGGGATCTGAATGAATCCTGTTGAAGCATACACCTCGATACTATTAACACTGAGAGTGATGGAGTGGTTCTGGAAGTTTGTGGATTTATATAGACCAAATGTATAATTGGTCCCTCCAGTAACCTCGTCATCAATTTCGTGGAGTACTCCAGTAGTATTC
>JAUVHR010000232.1 GCA_030593165.1 Candidatus Thorarchaeota archaeon | reverse complement strand
GAAGGCATTCCAAGGACGGTAGAGTGGTTTAAAAGTCATTACGAGTGACTTAGTAGGAGTAGGCTAGGCTTTCCGCAATCGGCACTGATATGATCTTGGAACCAGAGATTCCGTCATTGTACCCACAGCATCTCAAAGAGGACTGAAACGCATCTAGGAGCACATGATTAATAGAACGGATTGCTTCAAGTGCATAACTGTGAATATTACTTGGGGTGACTATCTGAAGATACTTGTTGTGCAAGAATCAGATTGGCTAACACGTGGACCGCACCAACAGCACCATTTGGTCGAAAGACTGATGCAACGAGGCCATGAAATTCGGGTTATTGATTTCCAAATAGATTGGAGAATGGGAAAAGGCAACAGCATCTTGTTTCGAAGAAGAGTCTTCGATGCGCCCGGAAAAGTAGTCAGGAGGCAAACTACGACTGTCATCAGACCAACGATGTTCAGAGTTCCTTTGATTAGCTACTTGTCGATACTCCTGTTTCATCTAGTTGAGCTTACACGACAGATGCGTTCCTATGGACCTGATGTTGTTATCGGCTTCGGGATTGTCAACGCATATATTGCGGCCAAAATTTCAAGATTCCATGGCATTCCATTTGTGTATTACTTGATAGATAGCCTTCATACGTTGATTCCGGAGAGGCATCTCAGACCTATTGGGAAAGCAATCGAAAAAGCGACTCTTGAGTATGCAGATAGGGTCTATGTAATAAACAAGCATCTTGGTCGCTATGCAAAGAAACTTGCTCCATTCTGTAGGCCCAAGGTCATATCAGCAGGAATTGATAAGAGCCTTTTCAGCCCCAATTCGGATGGCACGAACATGAGGGAAAGACTTGGTATTCCTAAGGATGAGCTTGTCCTATTCTTCATGGGATGGCTGTATGAGTTCAGTGGACTCCGTGAGGTGGCTGCATCTGTTGTGGAGAAGCAGGTAGGTGTCCGACTTGTTGTGTTAGGAAGAGGAGACTTGTACGACGAGCTAATGAAACTGGCGGGGCAAGCAGCATTCAAGAATAAAATACAGGTCTTTAACTGGGTACCCTATGAAGAGGTGCCGAAGTACATATCTGCAGCGGATGTCTGCATTCTTCCGGCTCAACTAAACGAAATCATGAGAAACATCGTTCCAATCAAGATTTACGAATACCTGGCCTGTGGTAAGCCCGTGGTGGCAACAAGACTGCCAGGTATAGTGCACGAATTCGGATATGAGAGTGGTGTTGTGTACGTTAGCAGACCACAGGATGTAGCTGGGCAGGCCATCAATATCTGCAAGAATCGCCGACTCTATTCAAAGATGAGAAACGCCGCACTCCGGTTCTCGGACCCGCTCGATTGGGAGTCTATTACCGACGATTTTGAGTCTGACTTAGAGAATTTCGTTTCGAGCTGGTCCTGACTTTTAACTGCTGCAAGGGGGCCTAACTTGACCAGGAAATCCCACAGCAAAGAAATGTGTGCAACATACTCCCCCCTATCTGCGTCGATAAGAATACGTCCGATGTGTCAATGATCTCATGTCAGTTATCTTTGGATGGCGTTCTCTAATGCCTAGCAAGTCATTTATCTCTGAGCTATCGAAGAACATTCAATGAAAATTCTCTTTACTTACCATGAGCTGAGCAGGAATATGGGCGGTTCTGCAAAATCGACCAGCCAGATTCTGCTTCAGCTCGCAGACCAAGGACTGCATCCCGTGATTATTGATAGGAAAAAGACAGGAAATGAACCATTCCCAAACATCACGAAGTATGTCAAGCAAGGGCGAATTAAAAACGTGGAGATTCCTGCCACAAGATTCCCTATGGGGTATTGTTTCGCCCCCTTCCTTCCGTTTGTATTTGGAAAGATAGATCCTGATATCCTAGACATCAGGGAGTTCCACAACTGGTTCTCTGATATGGCTCTTCTTTACGGTATTGCTAGACGCAAGAAGATTGTCTTTTGCCCACACGGAGGGATGAGCCCTCTCCTATACTCGAATGATCTAAAAAGCGCGATAAAGAAGGCATATGATAAAACATTCGGCAGATTGTATGTCCGTTTCGCATCTGCCTTTGTGTCAAATTCCGATATTGAAACAGAGGAGATGGTGGAGCACTGGGGCATAGATAGGAGGAGGATCGTGCAGATACCCCATGGCGTCAAACATAGGCGTCAACCAACCGAACAGGAAGTCGAATCAGTAAGGCGTTGTTTTGGAATCAGGAAACACCATGTGATGTTCTTCGGACGACTCCACTGGAACAAGGGCGTACAGTACCTCTTGAAAGCTATTGCGCGCAATCCAAGATTAGCTAGTGATATTACTGTAACGATTTCGGGACCTGACGATGGAATGGAGGCCAGACTGCAGCATTTATCTGAATCACTAGGGTTGGAGGAACACGTGGTATTCACAGGTTTTCTAACGCATCAAGACCTAGACATCCTAATCTCTAGTGCAGATGTGGTTGTGAACCCGTCCAACTATGAGAGTTTCGGTCACAGCATGGCAGAAGCTGTATGCTTGGGTAAGCCAATCGTCCAGTCCTTTGGTGCAGATGTGTCAGGAATCAATCTGCCGTTTGTGAAGAATGGGGTAAACGGATTCATCGTGCCTTTCGGAAATGTCGACGCGCTTGCGAAGGCTATCAAGGCCATAATCACAGACCCAAAGCTCAAGGCTAGATTCGGCAGAAACTCCAAAGCAATCTCGGAATCATTTGAAGATTGGAAGCAAGTTGGTTCCAGATACATAAGACTATACAGATTCCTTTTCAAGGGAATGGAAGCAGTGCGGAATCCATGACTTGAGATGCAAACTACTCGATTGGTTGTTCAGCATCAACCTTCTTAAAAGCAATTGATATGCAAACTGCAATCAATCCCAGCAATGTAAGAGAACCGCTAGCAAGCAATATGGCCCATGCTCTATTATCCAAAGGTGTTGTGGGAAGCGTGGTCTTCTCGCCTAATCTGATAATATAGATGCATGTTTCCGAACTGCCCTATTTGCCAGATTCCTCACACGCTAATACATTGTATCTAACAGCAGTGCCCGGTTGCTGCGCAGGAATCCTCTCAATCCAAACAGGCCCATATTCTACCATTGGTAAATCGATCCAGCTCTTAACATCATCTGTAGAATAGGACAGAAGAACTGCACAAACCTTGCCCATGTCCGTTATCTCTGCAGTGATGCTCACTTCTTCAAAATCCAATGGCTCATAGGGATTGCGTGTGACAAAGACCTCTGGTCCTTCATAGTCAGAAACCGTGAGATTGTAGAGCGAAGACACTATCCAGTATCCGAGCGTGTCTTTGGCATAGATTTTGTATCCTATTTGAATGCCCATTGTTTGTCCAGGTATGGTGATACCCCATTCATCTCCGGCATTATGAATCATTGAAACATATGGCTGGCCTTCCACATGCCACATACTCAAACAGCTAGCAGCTAAACAGCAATTGTCCTTCAAGGTGCTCGAATCGATGGATTGGAAGCCGGTAAGTTCCATTGGACTGATGGCAGGAATGCAGGAGTCTATCATGTTGAGGTCACTCGACTCCTCGTGACAACATATACGTGAAGGACAATGTGCACCGAACGATAGATTCACTCTAGGGCCTTCGTATAGTGACCAAGGTATTCCCTTGATATCGCCCTCCAGTTCAGCTTTTCCTCTACCAACAACCGAGACCTATGACCCATCTGTGCTCGTAACCCTCTATCTGTTATGAGAATCCTCAGGAGCCTGCGAAGCTCGATTATGTTGCCAGGCTCGAAAGTAAAGCCATTATCATTCGATAATGCGTATTCCTCTATTGGAGACCTCATCGAGATTAGCGGCAGACCAGTTGAAGCTGCTTCAACCATAGATATGGAGGCTCCACTGGGCCACACGGCGATGTCACCGGCATTGAAAAAGGCAGGGATCTCTGCTCGAGCTGCCCAAGGATGAAAGCTTACGCTTTTCGAGATGCCAAGATGCGTGCATAGTGCCTCTAGAGCACCCATGTAAGATCTCTCTCCGACTCCCCTTATTAGCAACTTCACTTTTTGGTTTTCATTCATAATAGGTGCAATCGCCCTTATGAGATCGTCAATCCGTTTCGAAGGGGTCAGCTTGCCTGAGCTTATGACCACCACATCGTCAAGGGCGATTCCAAGCTTTGCTCTAGTTTCGTTTCTGATTGTTACATCATTCCTGAAAACTTCGGGGTCGGCACCGAGAGGTACTACACGCATCTTCTCAGAAGGCAGGTCAAACAGGCGGAGAAGAACCTTTCGCAGACCCTCACTTTTTACGAAGATATACTTTACTCTCTGAACGACATAACGCTCTGTCACGCCCTTGGCAAGAGAGTACTTCAATGCGGAAACTGCTGATTTGATGGTGTATGGTCCAGAAATCAGACTGCCTACCACGTGGTGGCCTCCAACCGCTCGGCAACCAAGAAAGGCCAGCGCCAGCGGAGAGAATACTGGCTGACAATGGATTATGTCAGGCTTCTTGCGTCGGACAAAGTCAACTATGTGAGCAGTAGCCCGAGGGCTAGGCAAATGATAGGGTTCGAATGCCGCTATAGCTGGCAATCTGTGAACTGTGAAACTGAAGTCAATAGAGTCGTTACGAGCATCGTTCCTCGACTTAAAGGTGAAGATATGAACCTCATGACCAAGCCTCGTCAGCTCTCTTGCTAGGTAGTGTTCCAAATACCATCTGTGTGGAAGAAATTCATCTACAGTTATTACTACCCTCATCTTTCATTCCGCAAACGTAGTATCGATGACACGGGTCAGTTGGTTGGCCCCAAAAATCTTTGCTTTTGCAGGGCTTTCAGTTAGCACGATGAAGAGTAGAGAGAACCACAAACCCGATAGATGCAGGAAACCTCCGAACACATTACCTAGGAAGGAACTCATGCTTGACTACTCTTCGAAAAGGACTCTGATTATCGGTCTGACTCGAATGACAATCCTTGCGATTGATTCTTGAGAGAGAAAGGTTTCCGCGATTTCAATCAAATCGACCTTGTTTATCACATGCAATCTGGTATACAGCACCAAGGTAATGCAGAATAGAAATGGTAGACCCAGCAACCAAGGTGTTGATGCTATGCAAAGCATAGCTGCAAGAACAGCAGGTATCAACAGCACTTTAATGTACAACATCCAGTCATGTCCAAACCCTGCCAGCCTGCCTGACACGTACACTGGAACAAGCGAAAGAACTGTTCCGATTATGTAAGCTGCCGCCACACCGACTGCGCCCATTATGGGTCCTAAGTAGAAGTATAATGCCAGCCTTCCAATGGTCGCAACAAGCCCAATAGCCACCACATGAGAATACTTGCCTTCTGCATAGACATAACTAATGTGGCCTGAAACTATCGGATGAACAATGGCTCCAAGTACGAGTACTTTCAGAATATCAGACGCTCCGGCATAGGTCCCTCCGAGCATTATGAATGGCAGTGATGGATACACAAAGAGCGCCAACGAAGGAGCAATTGTAGCAGCCAATGAAACCCTCAACGCCCAGGATGTAGCTTTTTCCTTGCCATCCCTCAGACCACTCAAGTATGGAAACATCAAACCTAGAATGCTATCAGGCAAATTATAGACAACCAAGGATATGGAGAATGCCACAAAGTAGAGACCGGTTTGATAGTGACTGACCGATCCATAGAGGAAAAGCACACCGACTGATTGACTTAGGATTAGCAGAGTGTTGGGAACCCAGTGTGCAGTCCCCGCC
>JAUVHR010000086.1 GCA_030593165.1 Candidatus Thorarchaeota archaeon | reverse complement strand
CAATAGACGTTCGCTGTTAATGCATTGAAAGACAGACTTTCGAGCCAAACCGAGAAATCACTGGGCCCATTCGAGTACAAGCGGATGTTCTGCAACATGCGCGTGAGGTCCGGGATGGGTGTAACCAAGTAGTCTGCAGGAATCAGAAAGAAAATTGCGATTAATAGGAAAGGACAGAGTACAACGAAGAGTCTAGGTAGATACCTAGGCACAGACTTGAGCCTATTGCCTATGGGTATTGTCAAAGTGATACTCATGTTACATGCCACAAAGGCAAGGACTACTAGAATGATGGATAGTCCATATACATGCGCTGAGGACCCGATAACTAGGAGGATCAAGCACCATGCCAAGACCCTTTCCTTCTTCGCTGCGAATTCCGTTTCAGATAGAATGACTAGGGTTACCGCTACCGCAAAAAGCGCACTGACAACCTCGTACGGGCGTGGAAGACTGAAGTAGCGTATCAGGGTCGGAAAGATTGTGTGCAGAAACATGGCAAATAGCTGTGCTCGTGGGCCTGAGCGCTGGAAAAGTTTGAGCACAGATATGAATAACACCGTGTAGCTGAATATCGTCCATTGGGGAAAGAACCACAAGTTACCTGTCAGAGCAAGACCTGTAGCAGTTAGGATGTGAAATGACAAGAGAGGATACATGAGCACTGACATTTCTGAGTAGAGAACTGGAAATGCATCTAGCTGGAATTGCAGGATAATTTCGGAGTAATATTGGTGGAGGAACACATCTGACTCCCACACAGGACCAAAGAACAAGTTTGGCAGAATCCGTATTATTAAGCCCACCACATATAGAGAGATTACCTCAGCACGCCCAGCCCCTTTTCTTGAAAGAAAGTAAGACCCGATTGCAATGGGTGCCACAATGGAGAGTGTAATCGGATTCAGGTAGCTCCATAAATCGACAGTGTCTGCAAATGGATTGTATAATCCTGCTGAGTAGTAGAATACAGGGAGAGCTCCCGTCAGGAATACTGCTAGAAGACATGAAACACGGGATTTTGTCATTGTGGACATCGACAACTCAATGGGAATTGTGACCGGGGATCTATTCCTAGTCGGGCCCGGAGCAATGGAGAGTAGAAGGCAGAGGCCGCTTTCAATAAAGAAGACAGTAACAAGTGAGGAGCTCGTTAGACCATGAACATACATGAGAGCCAACGAGATTCCTAAGTGATTCAACCAGCCACCGCAGAGAATCACTAGAAGTGATTCTCTGATGGAGCAATCTTTGACCAGCAGATACAGGACAAGAAAGGGGTTGGCAATGTACGCCAGCCAAAAAACGAGAGATCCAGCCACAGGAATTTGGATGATTGAATGAATCAGAGCCAGTGTCATTGACGCAATAAGTATCACTCGAACAAGAACGATGAGAGATAACTCTGCGCGGTACGATGTCATTGTGTGATCCTCTAATAAGGGCTGATAGCAGCCTGTCTGATGGGCAAGATGAGTCAGTATTTGAATATTCTTCGGCAGTCCCTAGAATTCAGATACTGCTCAAGGATTCTGAATTAAGACCAAATACGTTTCATAACCCCATTTGACACACTCCGAAGTAGCAAGAGCCTATGATTGTGCTGGTCATCTCGGAGGAGTATCCTTCAAAGCATGCCGGGGGATAGACTCAGTCGTCTATTAGTTGAGTAGAGTTCTAGAGAAACAGGGAATAGAGGACTTGGTAGTCCGCACGAAACGATTCGAAACTGATGTAGTGTATTTCTTGACCAGTGGAGCAGAGCTCAGGCAAGTGAGCTCAGTTTTGATTGGAGCTTTAGAAGATTCATTAGAAAGAGAATGAAAACTGGCATATTCTCCATCTGCCAAATGGCTGCGGACACTTGCTGCTTCTAACAAGAATTCGAATCTCTACTATCTTTGCATTTGATGAATTTTCATGTACGCTTGTACGTATTTGTCCACCATCTTCTTAGAGGTCAGGTTGTTGTGAACATGCTGTCTGTTCTTTTCACCGATTTCACTTCGCAATTCTCTATGCGAGAGTAGATGCTCTATTGTCTTGCTGAGAGCTTCGATATCACCAGTCCTAGTAAGAAGATCTCTATTCTCTTTGCACACAATCTGCTCCACTCTGGCTTCCTCGAAAGCGGCTATAGGCAATCCACTACCAGCTCCCTCGATACCAACAATGGGGAACCCTTCGTACAATGACGGCATTAGTAAGAGATCTGCCGATGCATAGAGACGGTAAAGCGTGTGTTCGTCTACATATCCTAGAAATTGACCAGATACGCCCTTTCTATGACTGTATTCCTCAAGTTTGGTACGATATGGACCAGTTCCAACTACTAGGAATTCGAAGTCCTGTTTCACTCTCGACAGAGCCTCAAGACCAAAGAATATCCCCTTCTGGGAACTGAGCCGGCCCACAAAGAGTATCTTCGGTGTTCCACTCTTGGGATATTCAGGATTGCACAGCTTGCTCACATCTATTCCATTGTTAATTACTGAAATGTCGCTTTTCCTGTACCATCTTTCAACTTCACTCTTCACACCAGAAGACCCTGCAACGAGGAATCTTGCGTTGTCTAGGGACTTTCTCTCCATGCAAGCAGAAACTTTCACGTATCCATACCGTTGCATAATCTCCCCCCAATTCAGGAGTTCTGGAGGGGTCTTCTGATACACATACCTATTGAAGCCCTCAGCTGTAGTATGAATGGTTGCGATAGTTCTGTTTCTTGTTCTCATGGGATTTAGCAGCAAGGGGCCCAAGGCATTTGGCAGATGGAAATGGAATACATCCCATTTTTTCTCTTCGTTCTTGATGAACCTGCGATAGCTATTTCCAAAACTCAGCTCACGGAGAGGAGTTTTTCCCCAATCGCTCAGAAACACACACCGTTCGGACTCGAACCTAAACCGCTTTGTGCAGACAATCATATGTTCAATGCTTCTCCGCTCCAACTCTTGGCTTAGGTCGTACACTACAGTAGCTATTCCTCCAGCTTTTTCTGAAGGATACTCCCCCGAAACAATCATCACTCTCATACATATCACGCATTCGAGTTCTAGGAGTGCAAGCAAATGAAGAAGGTCTCGCTTCCTAGCTGAAACCGGTCTTGATTAAAGTGTATTTCTAATGAGCTCCTCTGCCTTATGCCCAACCCTGGCAATCTCCTCAAGTGAAGCATCCGTGGTCATCCTAGCAACACTACCGTGCCAAGAATATAAGAATGCCTGCCTAGATGTCGATGATTATTGGATCTGTTCGATTCCACATTCCACCTCAAGCAGCCCCCTAAATATTCAGATTTGCACTCTAGCATCTGATGAGGAATAGCTTGGGATAAATATCCTTCGTAATTTGCCATCCGAGTCGAAGGTGTTGTAGCGTGTCGCGGTACTTGGAAATGGTCCATGGATGACAATTCTCATCGAGGTTGGATATTAAGAAATTTGCCAGCTTGCACAGATTTAGGATTCTGGGTTATCAACGATACTTGGGCCACCCGTTACTTCACTAATCTCTACAATAGCAAAACCAAGACAATGATGCCTATCACTGATAATTGATGTCAGTGCCTCGACTATCCTATTCTCTACTGCAACTATCCTTGCCTTCCTCCTTACATCGATGATGGTCTTCTACTACTACAGCGTTGCGTGGAGGTTTCATTCCCTCGATGGCATAACCAATGTGTACAATGACATACTCTCCCGCTAGGATCGAGAAGAGGTTTGACACAGACCCTCTTACGCACTCCGCCAAGGTCGACCTCTCAAATGAGAGGAAAACCTATTTATCGGACTTGACTCTCGACTCCTCTGGTAGCAGGCCACAAGGAAACCGGATGCTCAAGCCTCCGAAATCTGAAATAATCCCGGGCAACAGGCATCCACGAAGGCTGGCAGAAGTCTACACTGGTCAGCAACTAGGAGGACAGTCATTGGCGAACATCCTTGTAACAGGTGCAAACGGGTTTATTGGGTCACACATTGTGAACCGACTCAAACAGGAGAACAATGTCATCAGTCTAGTCTTTGACACCATTATGGGCGAGTGGCAAAGAAACGCACTGGATGGGACCTACAAGGTCAGGGCAGATATAAGAAACATGGCTGTTCTTCGTGAAATACTAGCACGATTTGAGATTGATCAGGTATGCCATACTGCTGCAATCTCCTTGGTGAAGACAGCACACCGCGACCCGATGAGTGTGTATAGTGTCAATGCGATGGGAACAGTGGCTCTACTTGAAGCTTGCCGACAAGTTGACACAGGTAGAATCCTCGTCATGAACACCGACAAGGTTTACGGAGAAGGACTTGATGCGACGGAGGACAGACCATATCATCACTCAGAACCCTATGCCACATCGAAGGCCTGTCAGGGATTCATAGTGAATTCACATATTGACACTTATGGAATGAATATTGTAATGAGTCATTGCTGCAATGTATTCGGCTATGACCCATATTCGAACCGGATTGTGCCGAATGTAGTCAAAAAGTGCTTGAAGGGTGAGTCCCCTCTAATCTTCACTAATGATGACTCGATTCGAGAGTATGTGTACGTTGAGGACAAAATCGCAGCCATTGAAAAACTGATGAATGATGATGGCACCAGAGGGGCGTACAACATCTCAACAGGTTGGATTTACAACCAAAAGGATATTGTACTTAGTATCCTGAAGAGCTTCGAGGGTATTGAACCCAGATATGTTGAGGCAAGCCTCCCCGCTCAGATCGATAAACAGTCTCTCAAATCCACACGGTGGGACTGGAAGCCCAAGTGGAGCTTTGACGACGCAATCAAATCCACCATCGTCAAGTTCAAGAAGTATGCATGCGACTGGGGATGAGTTCATCAGATCCACGCTTCCGTTCTTCACCATTTGACTCGAAAGTTCCGGTACGTCTAGCATTTTGAGTGGTCGTGTATACATGAGCATCGTATTCTTTCGCCGGCTTCTTCGCCTGATTCCATGCATATCTATCTTCATGGCCACCAAAGCAGGCCAATTGCCTTGTGTGGTGTCTGATGGAAAACATGGGATTCTCCTCCAGCCAAACAGCAACAAGGCACTAAGAAACGCAATGTTGCACATGATTGAGAACAGGGAGAAGCTAGGGCCAATTGGAACTGCAGCTCGAGAGAGAGTTGTGGAATTGTCGAGCAACTACATTAGCTTGCATAGAGCCGTCTATCAGAAGTTCATTCTTGACCGAGTCAAGCAGGACTAGATGTCGCGTCGTGGGTTGGACGCTGTGTGTCAATGAACTAGAGCGTTCCGATTGGTAAGGGTACAACATCGTGCTGCATTCAGCCCACAGTGGAATAGAGGATTAAAACAATACTGGACTTCAGTATGCTGGAGCAAAACATAATTACTTGTTAGGATATGCTAGAGGAGAACAGGGCGTCGATGATATCGTGTGTAGGGTGATTGTTGCGCTCCCAGCGTATAACGAGGAACGTACCGTAGGGCACGTTATACGGAGTATACGCCGGAGTGTACACATCGGAATGGACCACCTCATTCTGGTTGTTGATGATGGGTCCACAGATAAGACAATAAAAGCAGCTATAGACGCAGGAGTGGACATTGTAGTAAGTCATGTCAGTAATGCTGGAGTGTGCGGTGCATACGAAACCGCATGTCATATGTCCCTTGAATATGGAGCAGATATCATCTGTTCAATAGATGCGGACGGCCAGTTTAATCCAAGCGAGATAGATAGGCTGCTGGAGCCAATAGCCCAAGATGAAGCAGATGTTGTAATCGGTTCGCGATTCCTGCGAGAAGATGGCGTATCCTGCATCCCAACATTGAACATGATTACGAATTGCATGATGGCGAGAATTGTGAGTTTCCTTATGGGTGTTCGACTACATGATGTTGAATCAGGGTTTAGAGCAATCTCCAAAGAGGCAGCAGAATCGCTGGAGCTGACAGGTGTAGGATCTTTCTCTCATGATATGTTGCTGGACTTGTCATCGAAAGGATTCAGAATAAAGGAAGTACCCGTCAATGTTACGTACTATCGAAACCGAACCTCACGTGTGGTTAAGAGCCTCCTCGGATATGGACTGAAATCCGCGTTCTCTATCGCAGTCAAAGTGCTTACTTTGAAGGGGATCCTGAAGCAAACCCCCAAAGCGAACTTCACAGCAAATGTTGTCCACGAATCGGTGCGAGCTGTTCGGAGCAAGGATGTGCAGAGATTGGCTCGTATCATTCGCCATGAATAAAACTGGAATCATGTCACACCTCTTCAGATTCCATGCCTTTAACAAACAGAAAGTGTCCTCGAATCGCTTTCTGCCTTACTTGACTGAGCGAGAGTCACCAAGTGTCTAATGCCCAAAGCAACAAGAAGGCTCACTACGCCAAATGCAGGATACCACCAGAGGTCTGGCCAAACCACGTACAAGCCAAATGCACTCGGTTCCCACGAAGACCTACGAAACTTGCGTATCTGCGGATACTGCTGTGTAGTGATGCAAGGCCCACAAACCAGCAGGAAGCGGATTCTTGTACACGACTCTGACTTTTGCTTTCCTTCTCTTTCGAAATTTGAAAATTCCCCGCACAATAAGTAGCTTCATGATTATTGCACATAGAGAGCCCCACCCATATTTCAAGAAACTGTCTACAACTCTTGAATCTCGTCCGCGATAGTATGTGACGCTGATTGGCACCTCGGAAATCCTGTATTGTTTCGATGCCAAATCTAAGAGCATATCGTGACTAAACGACCACACACCTGTCAGCTCCAGATTCTTTGCCGCATCCGCTGATAGTGCTCTGTAGCCCGATTCCACATCATGTATTCGCGCCCAAATCAATATACTGATGAAGATGGCCATCAACCGATTTCCTATTGCGTTGAGAAGGGGTACTCTGACTGCTCTCTCCGGATCAACGAATCTGGAACCAATGACCAAATCAGCCTCTCCCCTTTCGATTGGCTCGATGAGATACTTCATCTCTCTCGGGTCAAACTGGGCATCTCCGTCGATAGTGCATACTATTTTCGCTCCGCTTCTTACGGCGAATTCGATGGCCGTACGGTATGCCATTCCCACCCCAAGGTTTGTACTATGACTGACTACTTCATCCGCACCAGCAGCTATCGCGACATCTACAGTTCTATCGGTAGATCCGTCGTTAATCACTAGAATCCATGGGTCAAACCGTTTTGGAAGGTGACGTCTACAGGATGCGATAACATACCCAATAGCCTTCTCCTCATTGTATGCAGGAATAGCAATCATGATTCGTTTCAATGCCCCACCACCATATCGATTTGCCGTGAGTTTATTTATTTTATTTATTATGCCCGCAACTATATGTTTATTGTTATTTAATGTGTATGAGCCATCAATCAGATAATAATTCCAGGTGAATTTCACCGTTGGTTGCGTATTGGTGCTATCAACAGCCGCCGCAAGCTTGCGCAATCTTTGGATGTCTTTTGGCAGGATCTCAGATGCCAGAATCTGGAGTGGAATGCTGAAGTTGCCCCAACACGACCTGCGACCTCAAAGAGTTATACCCATTGCCGTTCTATGAGCGGACAACACTCCGGAGTTCCAGATTGTGTAGCTCACAATGAACGGTCTACAAATCGCCTTCTGTCCCATCAGAATCAGTACGAATCAGCAGGTATCTAATGCCCAAGGCAACGAGAAGACTCGCCACACCAAATACAGGAAACCACCAGAAGTCCGGCCAAAGAAGATGGAATGAAAACGTAATTTTGAGAGGATATAGAAGATAAAGGCCATGCTCCCCCCAAGGATACATTGTCATGTCCAGTAGGAGATGAACTGTGCAACCAATGAGAATCAGCTTGACCCGCTCCCTGAAGTTCGTGTGCTCCAGATCGAAGCAGGCAGCTGCAGAGTAGGAAAGGAAAACAACCCCCAGTATGGAGTGAAATGCTGGGGTCAGTTCTATCCAATAGAACTCGGTATTGGCGAGTAACCATGAGAATGGGCGTTCGATATCTATCAAGACCGCACCTAAGACGATTAGCATCCGTTCTGCCCTGCTGCTGTCTTTGCGCACAAGCAATGCGATTGAAACACCGACTAGGAAGTGCGTTAACACGTCCGGCATTTCAGTCCCTCCTGATCACGAATGCCAGACGATTAAGGTCTATCGTGAAGACCGTGAAAAACATCACCAAGAACAAGATGATCCCAGGGGTGGAGCGAATCAACGAGCTGTTGTAGTCTAGCGTGTAGAACTCATGTACAAGCACTGAATTATTCGAATGGATCCTCGACGTGCCGCGGAACAGGATTCTGTCACCTACTATTGGATGACCAGCTGAAGAAGGGAAGACTAGTATTACCCCTTCCGTAACCTCTGCTACGGAGAATGACTCATTGCTGAAGACTGCAGAAACTGTTGCCGCCGATGATATCTCATGTCCTTCAAAGGGAATGGGATTCTGAATGATTTTCCTGATGTCAATAGACGTGTATCGAGTATGTTCAATCGGGTAAGGCAGGAGTAGTTCTGTCGTAACTATCACAGCAAAGAATATGCCTAGTACAGTGAGCCCCTTGAGCAGCTCTGGACGAAAACGTCGCATGATGCTGCACCAGTGGCTTCATCTAATGAATTATTCTCCAAAGACCCATCTGCCAATGCCCCACAATCAAATTCTAGGTCTATTCGACTTCTTCTGCGAACTTCGCCGTTTCCTTAAAGAGTGCTAGTGTCTTCTGAGCTTTGCCCATTAAACAGAGAGAGAAAAGCCGCTCCGGTGTTCTCAAAAGATTGCTGAGAACAAGGCGAGAGCGATTCCGGAAATCACAGTCACGCCCAATACTGCAAGAAAAATTGCACCCAGATGGCGCAGTGCTGTAACCAAGATTATTCCCAGAATCTTCAGTGTGTAACTACCAATGCTTTTGACAACTCGGGACTGCCTTTTATTGAAATACCTTACAGTCACAGGTACTTCTCGTATTCTCATCCTTTTGAAAGCAAGGTCAAGAATCATCTCTTGCGTATAGGTGAAGAAGCCACTCAATGTAACATTTTCAGCTGCGGTCTTCGATAGCGCTCGGAATCCACACTGAGTGTCGTGAATCCTCTGAACTGCTAAGATACTTACTATCCAGCTAATGGCGAGATTACCGATTCGTTTCATTGTGGGAATGCGGCGGTAACTACTATCTAGGAATCTTGAGCCCAGAACTACATCGGCTTGGTTCTGAATCAAGGGGGCCACTAGCTTTGGAATCTCTTCAGGATTGAACTGATTGTCAGCATCGATGTTCACGATTATATCTGCGCCAACGTCCAAAGCGCGACATATACCAATCTTGAAAGCCCAAGCCACACCCATGTTTCTTGGAAGTTTGTGGACATAGTCAGCGCCCGCTTTCTCAGCTGCAATGGAAGTTAAGTCTTCTGAGCCATCATCAATAACAGACACAAGAACTTGACACCCATTGACATATCGCGGAATTCTCCCAATCACCACGGCAATTGACTGTTCCTCGTTGTAGGCAGGTATGTTCACTACGATTCGCAACAGCACATCAGTCCAAGTTCACCAGATGTTAGGGCGGAGCCTAGTGAATCAGATAAACGTTATGTGGCCCCACGTGTTACAGGAGCAGGTTTAGGGAAGGCATTGCACATCGTGCGTAAGGTCTTAATACAAGCTATTGGAGAGTTGAAACGGCTATAATCAGCCATACTTCATACTTGAGGATTCTTGGAAAAGACGGTGGTATCGAGTGAGGATATGCATAGTTCAAAACGTTAGCCTCACGGGACATTTGGCCTTGTCAACCTATCTGAGGAATCTGACCGAATCACTGGACCGAATAGAAGGAGTCAATGTCACAGCACTTGTTTCAAGGGGGTATCCTGACGGGTGGAGTGCCAACCACCTTGAAGTTCTCGAATCAAGAACGAATCTCTACAGCTTACAAGGAAACCTGTTCTTTGTCTTCTGGTCACTCTTCACACTGTGGAGAACTGGGAGAAAGAATCGTATTAATTTGATTCATTGCCTCTATCCATCCTCATCAACGATTGCGTGTATTCTATACAAGTGGATGTTTAGCCAGAAAACAAAGATCGTCTACGACATCCGAAGCCCTTGGATTGACATGAGCTTGAAGAGAGGAAGGATTGATGAGAAGGCAAAGGGACCTTTTCGAATCTTGGCTTACACCTTGGAGAGGTTTCTTCTGAAACTGGTCGACGGTGTTATTTTCATAACAAAAGGCTTGGAGAGTCGCTACAGGAGAAGTGGTCTACATTCTCACGGCATCTGCACAGTTTCCCCCTCAGGAGTTGACTTGAAGCGATTCCATCCGAGATCCAATCATAGGCTTCGCCAGCTGTTGGGATTAAAAGCAGGTGATCGTATCATTGGTTACGCGGGAGGAATTGCAGAAACTAGGAAACTCAAGTTCATCATAGACGGATACGAGAAGCTTGTGCAGCAGGGACATAGACAATGGAAACTTGTCTTTATCGGTGACGGAGATGACTTAGACCGACTTAAAACTGAAGTCAGAGAGAGAGGGATCAATGGTGTCTATTTCACAGGCGAAGTTCCGCACTCCGATGTGGCAGAGCTTATTGCAGACTTCGACGTGGGAGTATGTCACCTGCCTTCATCCCCGCTTTTCGACACCTCATTCCCGATGAAGGTCCTTGAGTATCGTGCGACCGGCATCCCAGTTCTGCTCTCGGATATCCCAGCTCACCGAGAGATTTCGGAGTATCTCACTGGGACTACGCGTTATGGCTTTTCAGCCGATGATTTCGCCGATTCTGTTAGCGGTTCAACGGCTCGCATTAATGGTGATTTGAGTAATGTGTCGAGGTTCAGTTGGGAAAGGATTGCCGTCGACTTATTGAGGTTCTATTCCATTCTGCACGGTCGCAGAGAAGATATCCTCTGAGGGTGAACGCATCGAATTGGCTCCTGTTCGAGTATGTTGAGGTCAGACGATTGCTTCATCTGCGCGGTATTGCCTTTTTTATCAGAATCAACATAGGGACCAAGGTGAACAGCAGCCACCACAGGATCACAAGTTCTAGGTTAGCATGCACTGGTATCAGGAATCGAACTGCAACTGCAGCCCAAGACCAAAGCAGAACCGTGAGGCCTACTGACATAACCACCTTCTCTAGGGGTTTCCTGCCGCTCATGAGCACAAAGGACCAAACAAGACCAGGTGTGAACAGAATCAGCAGTGCAAAGACAATACT
>JAUVHR010000355.1 GCA_030593165.1 Candidatus Thorarchaeota archaeon | reverse complement strand
ACATCACTCAGCGGCCGGTCATTCATTCTATCAGGTTATGTCCAAACGATGGGGTGGAACGCAGTCGATATTGAATTGACTGCAGGCCTACCGGCAACATTTCTACTCACACCAGGTCAAGACTATACAATAGAAATTGGGAACATCACCGCACCAGGTGTGCAGGTAGTGACTTGGAACATAACCCTTCTAGCATATGGTGAGTATGACCTTACCGTTTCAGGTAATTCAACTAATGCCGGTTCTCACTCAACAACTGCATCTGTGTTAGTTACTGACCTTGGAGTCACAAAAGTAGGTGAAGATGAAGAATTGGCTCAAGTTGGTTTTGTACTTGCTCAAGATACATTCGATGAGCTCTACAACGTGGGTGATGGAGTCATTATTCCCATCCGAGTTGAGTATTACCAGGGTAACTACACTGGAACTCCAGCTTACAATGCATCTGTACAAATAGGTGATTACGGACTAGCAGTGGTCAATGGTTCCGGATATGCATATACTGCAATTACAGAGTTTGATCCAGGAACTTATGAGATACCAATATTCCTACATTATGACAAGGAATCCGGAATCACTCACAGCATTGACAACATGTCGATTAGCCTAACATTCACTAGTCTAGAGGTGCATAATGTTACAACAAGTGCGACTTCAGCAATAGTTGGAGACCCAATCACATTCCAAGGCTCTGTACGCTACAGCCATGATCATAGTCCTGTCACTAATGCTATAGTCCACATGAATGACATACTAGTTGTGACAACCGATGCCTCAGGAATGTTCAGTTTCCAATACACCGAACATACTGCAGGTGAAGTCAACTATACATTTGTTTGTTTCTCAGAGGAGTCTGGGATGATTTGGATGCCCACTGCATGGGAAACTGTAGAAATCGCATGGACTGTGTTCTGGACTCCTCTTACCATTGGCTTAGTCGCAGGGGGTCTTGGTGCAGTAGTGATAGTTGTCATCTTAGCATCATTTCGCTATCGTCGTGGTGAAAGAAAATCCGTGATGCTGAGAGCTAGGCTTCCGAAATTAAGACAATAATGGTACTGACCTCCAAGTCCGACCGTGTTGAATCAGCTCTTAATGTAGAAGTACGTTACGTTAATAATGTAGAATAGCATTGGTTGGATTGATTGAAATGTCCGCCGACCACGAATATTCAGAAGATAAGAAGATCCGCAAGATCGAATCGGATGTTGCGAAATTCAAGACTGAGCAGGTTTCTGCAGAGAGAGAGCTTGATGGAATAGATGCACGCCTAGACCAAGAGATAGAGCGACTGAAAACCGAAGCCAGTGCCAGAAGGTCCGAATACGAAGCGGCAAGAGCCCGCGCAAGACAGGCAGAACAAGAATGGAAATCTGCCGATAAGAAGTACAAGAAGGCCTTTGGTGAAAAGAAAAAGAAAGTCGATACGGTTCAGAAGCGAGTAGCGGGGATGAAGAAGCGCACTAGAGGCGCTGAGAAGGCAAAGCTGAAGCGAATAGTCGAGCTCGATAAGAAAAAGATGAAACTAGTCGATAAGGCAAAGAAACAGAAAGAGAAAGAGATGGACGACCTCAAGGCTCGTGAGGTTGAACGCGTAGAAGAAGAGAAAAAACGAGAACTTGGAATGGAATAGATTCAATGTAGCAGTAGAGAAAGGAGAGAAAACCATTGAACGCTTACTTTATGGTTGTAATATTGGGAATTGGGCTCTTCTATTTTGTTTGGGCTTTGGGCTGGTTTCTTGAGCGACTCTCGCATAAGCAACTAGCCACAACACATGAGCACGGTTCTAGAGCTTGGTACCTACTTGTTGGTCCCGGGGTCGCACTCCATGAGTCATCACACGCATTGGGTTGCATCTTCACAAGAACTCCAATTGTCGAGTTCAAACCCATCAATGTGTCTCGTGAGGAGGATCATGTCATTCTTGGTTATGTCAAGTACAGGAAGCCAACAAGTGAAATCAAGAATGCGATTATCAATTTGGCGCCTGTTGCGGTATCTCTGGCGGTCCTGATTCTTTTCGCTCTTGGAATAACATACTTGGTCCCATCTTCTCAGGGTCTAGGAGGTCAAGCTCTTGCGCTACTCGATCAGCTCATTTTCATGAAGAACGACCCACTTCTGCTGGGAAATGTCCTCTATCCGCTTGGACTCATTGGAACATTCATCTATGACTTCGTCTGGACTTTTGCAGGACTCACCGTAGTCAACCCTCTGTTCTGGATTGTTGCATTCCTAGCAATGACGACAATGTTCAGCAATGCCCCGTCAAGCACTGATATCAGGAATGCCCGGGTAGGCCTGAAATGGCTCCTCATCTTCAACGCGATTTGGATAATTGTAGCGCTGGTCTATCCGCTCGCTGGTTTTCTGATGTTTGGTGTTTTCGAACTTCTTGCTGTGATGTTCTCACTTGCGGTGGCTTTCGCGGCAGTAGGCTACGGGTTTTTCATCATGATCACAGCGATGTCCAAACTGAAGTTTCCAATCAACATTCTTCCATTTCTGGCATGCGTTGGGACGGGTGCGGTTCTTCTGTATTTGAATACAGAGTTCCAGACAATCCTCTCGCTACTCGCGTTTGTGATTGTAGTGATTCCGTTACTCATGGTGAAGCGGTTCCGAAAGTGAGTCGAACTAGGTCTGTGTCGTTCTATCAACCGGCATAATACCTAGTTCTTTATTATTTGAAACATTTCCATACTCAGGTACAGAATATGGGAAAGAACAAACTCGACGGTCAGAAAATCAGACTCGTGAGGAGACCATCACTTCTTGCTCCGCGTTACTTGTTGAGGTACATCTTCACCACAGAACAACAGGTCGAACAGGCTGCGAAAATCCTGAACATTATCATCAAGAGAGATGGCGGAGTTCCTGACTCGGATTGGGCGGACCTGATGCTCTCAAGCAGGGGTCTCTATGTCAAAGTCCGCAAGAAGCTGATTGACACCGGTCTGGTTGAGAAGCGTAACAACGTCTTTCGATTGTCAAAAGATTTCTCAAAGGCACTTGAGAAGATGGCAGATTATTGGCTAAACATCGTCGAGGAATTCGAGAAAGGAGACCGTAGTATCAGGTTTTGAAGGCCGTGGAGACCTAGTCAACCTTCACTTCGCCTTCTTCGATTTCAACTTCTTTCAAAGTTGAAACAGCCTTTTCTCCCTTGATTTTCAGAACCCCAAGTTTCTCAAGTTCCCTTACAGCCTTCTTGACACTTCCCGTAGGAATAGCTAGCGCCTTGGCCAAGTCAGCAAACGAAATAGAACCAACCTCGTCGACCAGAATGAGCACCTTGGTGTCCGTATCCATCTCAAGAACCTTGATGTAACGCTTGGTTCTCTCTTCTGCAAGGTCTCTGCGATCCAGAGCCATATC
>JAUVHR010000006.1 GCA_030593165.1 Candidatus Thorarchaeota archaeon | reverse complement strand
AAGACCATTGTGCTATAACGACCACCTACATCTGTGACCTGAACGACAAAGTAGGGCTCTGAACTGTCACTTGGGACCTTCATCGTTGGACCGTAGACATGCTGCCCGTTGCTGTCCCACGCAAGCACATCATCATGTTCTTGCGAAGTCACCTCATAGCCCTGACTGTGACCAGAGACATTGTAGACAAGCCCTGTGGTCGTATTCAGATAGACGTACCTGATGTTCTTGTAGTAACTGCTCCCGCTACTCCGGTTATAATGCGCCCAAGATATGTGAACAATCTCAGGGTTCACATGGTCTACTCCACCCGTACCTTTGTAAGGCCAGCACTGACCGTATACCATATTGACAATTCGTTGTTCAGTACTCCATGAGTCACCGCCATTTGTTGAGTTAGTATATGCCAACGTCATATTAGGCGATGCAACGTCCCTAGCCCAGAGATGGACTACATCATTTACTGCATCATACGCAACAGTGGGATAGGAATAGTCGGTTCCTATAGCTGGCTTGCTAGTCCAAGCGTCAATCCTGTTTGGATATGTCGAGACCGCATGAGGGATAGGTTCATTGTGTGCGCCATAAAGAACGTGAATATATCCACTGTTGTCAATCCACATCGCAGGTGGGCCGTGTGTATCGCCTATCGGTCCTAGTAGATTCTGAGCAATCTCAATCTCTGGACCCCATGTTACATTCTCATGGTCATAGTAAGTTATCATCGGGTTCATTCCCTCGCCATGATGCACGATATAGGTCCTGCCATTGTAGTACACTGATGGGGGATAAATTCGGTCATGTATTCCAAAGCTATTTACTGTGTCAGTGAAGTAGTCAGTGGGCGTTCCATTGTAGTAATACTCCTCTAGCCAATACTCTAACACAGAATGGTTCTCATCTGTGAACCTCACGTCTGTGAGGCCAGCCATTGCCTTCCAGTCAAGATACGTGGTATTGTCAGAGCTAGTGCCAGAACCAAGATACACCTCAAGAGGGACTGTGTGATTTATGCCAGCGCCTGCGGTCTGTTGTATAACATGAGCTTTGCGATATGTATAATCACCATACCATGTGGCGTCATAGCTACCTCTTTCTTCGTCGGCCTCGGTATATTTGATATTCATGTCCTGGGGCTGCACTTCTGTTTGGCTGGAAATGGAAACAAGCCCTGTCTGGTTGTAGTCAGATCGGACCAGCAATGGAAACACTACCACGAAGAGAAGGAGCACTACGATGATACGATTTCTCAATCGCCCTAGGCGGTCGACCGGTCTTCGGTTGAGATTGATTCCGGGTTTCAATTTGCCAGCCTCATGGTTCCGATGTATTATCCGCGCATTATATTCGCTTTTGAATATTTATCCTGCATAAGCATTCTTAGCTAATACAATAAACTAATGCAATATAAAGCACTACATCAATACATCATATATAATATGTACGACCCTGCGTGCATTCTACGCACGGCACCAGCTGCCGTGTGGCGCTCTTCTTGAAAGAATAGACCTTCCGGTAGGTGCACTGCTTGACAAACGGACACACATGATAGCCATCAAAGACTCGGGCATTGAATGTACTTTCCACTTCGCTTCTGACCCGTGGGTAGAGCTTCTCGGAGGTTGTGAATATGCCCTTCAGTCTTGGGACTGCTATTCCTTGATCCTCTATGTAATCTGCAAACTCTTTAAGCGCTGAAGGGTATCCCCGAAGAAAGGACGGTTTCCAAGAGTTCAGGATCCTTGCGTATCTTTTGAAGTTCTCCGAACTCATCCTGAACGCAGAACATAAGCGTAGGTTCCATGTAAACTCGTTGGTCTTTGCTCGAGCCACTGAATGCACGTTCTGGATCAATGAAGTACCGCCCAGTACCAGCATGCGATCGCCTAGGCGATATCCTCCACCAGACCACCCCCTGTAGAGCAAAGCGCCAGAGAGAAAACGGTCTTCGTGTGATAGCAGATATTCCAACCATGTGTCAGTTGTTTCACCAGTGTGGCCCACGGTGTACTTGACAGTGTGTCCTATTGGAAGAAAATCGGCCTTGTTCGAAACAATATCCTTCTTGTATCTATCGCCCAAGCTGTATTTTGAAGATGTCCTTCTGCGGCCATTCGTGCGGTACTTACATCACTGTTGAATAGACTCCACGACGGACTCTGCTCGGCAGCCTTAAGTACTTGGGCCAGTAGGCAGTCATCTGGAACTTAGAGATATACGACGGTATTGACATGATGACGGCCTTCAATCTGCGAGATCTCCTAACTAGCAAGATAAGGAAAACAAAGGACATCCTTGCCTTAGTACTACTGGCCATTATCGTTAGACTGCCTCGTAGTCCCGGGATAATCGGGAGCGATGCATTCGTCGTGTTATGGTCGGGACATGCACTCAGCGAAGGCTTCTGGGATATATGGACCATTTCGCCTGTTTCCTTATTCGGGCTTCATCCTTATACGTCAGGCGCTATTTGCGTGCCGCTGCTCATAGCAATCATGATCAGAATAGGGCTTTCGTATGAGGGAATTGTCTTGATCGTTTCAATGGCTGTAGGTGTCATCGGAACGCTAAGTGCTTATGCTCTTGGCGCAGAACTTTTCAAGACCAAGCAAGGCTCGTTTTTCTTCGCGCTTTTCTACTCCTTCAGTCACCTGTTTCTGAGGTTTACCTACTATACGATTTCTCTTAGGGGTCCGCTCCTTGCGGTTCTGCCATTGTTTCTGTTATACTCTGTCAGGACTCTTCGAACTAGGGATTCTCAATTATGGGTCTTGACGAGTGATGGTCTTTCACTAGTATCTCAACGGGCACGCCGATACGCGGCTCTCTCAACGATGCTATTCCTCATACTACTTCTCATTCATGGACTTGCCATCTTCTTGACAGTCTATGCGGGCGTCGTCATTGGTTACTACATCCTAAGGAGCTTGAAGAATACTATAAGAAGAAGATGGCGTGCGGCGACACGTGAGGAGGCTTTTGGTCCAGAAAGGCACATGTCCGTGGAGGAGTTGACCTTGCCTTTGCGTACGAGGGAAGAGATTCTTGCAAGTTACGCGTGGCTGAAAGACCTCCAAGAATGGATACCAAAAATGGACGTTTCCCTGCTGATGACTGCCAAGGAAGAACTCAGTACAGCGCACGAGCTGTATAGCAAATCCTTCAGAGCTGACGAGATAATGGCGTCGATGGATAGCGCAGGGGCCAGGCTAGAGAAGGTGTTCTTGGAGAGGATTGAGCTTGTGATCAGTCAGGTGGGTCATGAGATTGAATCTAAATCGTTGGATGAACATGTCAGACGGGTTATAGAGAATCCAGGAAGTAGCTTCTCCTCAGACTTGAGCAGACCTACCAGCGAAGAATCAGATCCCAGACATTCCAATCGCATACTAAGGCTCTTTGGCGGAAGACTTGAGTTCAGGATGTCTTTATCTGGTTTCGGTTCGTGGGTACTTTTTCTTCTGCTTATGGGTGGAGCCTATTTTATCGGGATCCAGGTCATGCCCACACAAGCTGCAAAGACCGCATCCCTTCTCGGTTTTTCAAATGAGTCACTCCTAGGGCTGAGTATCAACCTGGTGGCAGACTATGGAATCCGACTCGGCCTCATGAGCCTTTTCTTTCCAGTAGGGATTTTGGGCGCGTTTCACATGGATCGAGGACGTGACAAAAGAATAGTCCACTACCTATTGCTACCGATGGTCATGGTCACCCTTCCCATGAGCACCTATGCGTCTGTGCTCTTTCTTCCAGTCTTTGGATACTATTCAGTGGTCGGCCTCAGTGTGATCTGGGACTCTTTCAATACTAGATGGATGGGAATCTTCTCCTTGGCTTTTGTATTGGCTTTTGGCTTATCCTATCAGCTAATTGTAGTATTGCTCCCTTCCTGGATTCTGGTACTGATAGCCTCTATTGTGATCTTCTCACTTGTGGCCATAATCAATTGGCTTCGAAAATGGTATTCATATCAAACACTTATCGGTAAGACCCTTCGCAGATGGAAATCCGTTGTCGGTCAGGGACCAACGGTGCCCCTTGACAAGCTGGGCGCCCCAATCTTCCTATTGTCTGTCATTATCATTTCTTTGATGACTACTGAAGGACTACTTCTACAAGATGAAAACGCCTGTCTTTCTGACGATGAGAAGAGAATCATCGATTTCTTGGACACTCAGCTCGAGCCGGGGATTACCGTCGTACCAACGCCAGTCATAGGAAGAAGGCTGGAGGCGTACGGCTTTCCAGCTGTACTGTCCTATAATGACGCTGCAGCGCTGTATTTCGGATGGCCTGATCCCAATAATGTGACCTTCCGTTTTAGTCCGTGGGATATGCTTAGGACTGGCAGTTTGTACGTTACTGAGGGGCGGACACCCGAGAAAGTGATTTGGAATCAAGTGGCTGGTATCAATCTGACCAATCCAACCGAATACGAGTTTGCAAAGGAGGTTGGTATTGAGTTTGTAATTGTAGAGAAGAATGCGACTGGGTACAGCGACATATTCCATTCAACCTATGGCGAAACCCATTTTACACTGTTCTATTCGGCCCCTTTGGCCGGCGAGCTAGTTGTGGACGGTCAACGGATGTCTCTGTTCAGGCTTACCTAGTAAAAGAAACTCTCTGGCTGCTTTTCTGGCGTTCTCGACGAGTATTGGCGCATACTTATTTGTGGTTGGCGGCCATAGTTGTGCTCAGCCGTCTGGCGAGAATACTCCCTTGTTGTCGGCACTTCCAATATCCAGTTCTGAACTGCAAATTTGTCCTCATTTCAGATAAGGGATCCAGAGATGGAAGGTCATAGAATCATCGATGACTGGCGGGGGGTGCCCATGTTTGACAGGGTCTTGGGGGACTTACCAACCAAACACCTCTTTTTGAATATCTCGGTAGGCTTTCACAAGACGTTCCGATTCTTTGGCCCAGTTGAATCTACTAGCAACCAAACGGAGTCCCGTCTTTGATATCTTGTCCATTCTATCGGTATTGCTATGAAGCGAGAGAATGGCGTTCGCGATGTCTCCACCTGAAACAGGATTCTCCAGAGTATACGCGCCGACCATCTCGAGAAGTGGTAATGACTGTATCAGGTTTGTGAAAATAAACGGAATTCCCACCATCATGTATTCGAAGATCTTGTTCGAAAGGCAGGAATTGTTGTTCCATGTGTCTTCGTATAGAGCAATAGCGATATCACACTCAACTATGAGTTGCTGCACCTTCTCAAAGCTGACATGTCCTGTGAAGGTGAAGTGATTCTCAAGATCCCTCTCCCTTACCATTCTTCTGAGCTCCGGGAGAAGCGCACCATCGCCAATTATGAGAAACTCGAATTCAACCTCATCATTGGTGTTCAGAATTTGTGCAGCCTCCGGAAGCTTCTCATATCCTCGTAGAGTGATGATGTGGCCTGGATATGCAATCTTGATTGTGCTATCATCTCGAAGCCCTCTCCATCTTGGGATATGACCGAAATGCAATCTGACTCTGTCTAGATCGGGCACGTTCAGGAGAAGGAATGGAGTAGCTCCAATGCGGTGTGACAGAGTCCTCAGATTGCAGGGACTCACAGAAATCAACCAACCGACACGAGTGGAACATATCAACTCGAGTCCGAGGAACAGCACATAGTGCAGGAAAGACAGCTTATCCATTGCAGCCTCTGGAAAGAGTTCATGCGCGTCATATACCAGCCGGATTCGAGAACGTAAGACCGAGATCACGAATGCGGGAGGTAATCCGGTCAAATCATGGGCATGCACTATGTCTATTGAATGGCGGTTTTGGATCAGATATTTCAGACAGGCCACCCAGAAGAGGAGCAGCCCTCCAATGGTGGTTCTCTTCAGGACGGGGATTCTCAACACAGAACATCTTCTAACTCCTCTGAGAATTGGAAGCTCTCCAATCTCCGAGTCTAGATCAAGAACACTGACATCATATCCAGCATCTGTCAGCACGCGGGCCTCTCTAAGTACCCTAGTGTCAATTGGAAGATACCCGTATAGAATCATGATGACTTGCATCTTCCGTTTCGCTTCACGTGACTTCCTCATGGTTCTCTGATCACCAGCTACACGAAAAGCCCTACTCGCTGGGTGATACTCTCTCTGGCTGCAGTTATATGTTTCTGCTGCATGAGGCTGATAGCCAATAGACCTCTTGATGTGTCAAACGCAAAATCCTATCCTATGGGCAGTTCCTCCAAGTTAGTGAGTATTCAAAAGAGGTATTGGACCCAGTTGGATGAATGGAGCAAGGATTTCGAAATAAGTCCGAGTAAGTAGCCAGTCGCCTTTCTTCTTCGAAGGTGAGTACCGGATAGATCCTGATTTCAGCCGTATCAGATGGCACACACGCAAGAAGCCTCCGATGGGCCAGGTCATTGCCTGTCTAAGCATGCTCACCGAGAAGCAGAATAAAGTCCATAATTTCAATGGCTCATGCGTATATGTGTTCTGAACTCTTGTCGTCATCTCGATACGAGTAGCCAGGACCTAGTGTTGGACTCGAAACACAGCCCCGTGGTCCAGAATTACTCTTCTTCCTTGGGGGTTGGCATTCGACTAAGCCAATCTTCCCTCCAGAAACAGAAACACGTCCTGTCGCAGTTGCCGTGTGCTTCGCCGTTGCAGACGACATTTTCAAGAATCACGGTGGGAGTTCGTATGGTCCTCATCTCCCCAGTTGATTCTAGTATGATCTTCTCAAGCCTTTTGTATACCCTGAATCTTCGGCCGCAGTACTGCATCATTTCTTTTGTGAAAGCTAATCCTCGAAGCTTCCCTTCTGAGTTCAATGTCGCGAAGATTACTTCGAAGGGCTTGACCTCGACCCAGTCGCCGGGACGCAGATTGAGTTTCTGTTTGCTGCTTTTTGGGCTGGTATGCTTACGTTTTCGTCCAAATAGAGTCCGCCCTAGTCGTGTGGTCGGTAGGATTCTTGAGATATAAACCGATAAACCGAGAACCCCCATTTGCCATAGGTGCTTCTTCAAGCTACGCCAAGGTTCGGTGGCCCCTAGTTTCTTCGATGCGAAATCAATAGGCCCTTGGATTACAGTGTTCCAGATTTGCCTTCTCAAGTTCCACTTAAAGGTCCGACTTGTGTCTAACACTGATGCCGTGACAAGATTATCATACACAAACTGGCAATGATCTGACCCCATCTCGCATCACACCCTTGACACAAGAGATACCCCGCTGGAACAATCGTAACTCTTAAAGTCCATTATGGTTCCTCCAGAACACCCAACTCGGAGTCGTACTAAACTGCTGGCTAGCATTTATCAATGATGCGTTCATTCGTCTGAATCCAGGAGAGTTAAGGCATCCAGGCCGCCTGAAGCCCATAATGTCTTCCACATCATTGCGTGAGGTAGATTGATGAAGCTTTTCAGATCAAAGACTAGCAGGCTCCGAAGACGCTCCAATCAATACACTATTCGATATGCAATCGAAGAGCTAAAGTTCTTGAGATCCTTCAATGACCTGCGGATCTTCCACCGGAAAATCGGATTCCTCCTACCGCGTATCATTGGAACCTTCGATCGCTTCCACAAAGTACCACCCAGTCTCCAGATTGAGCCAACCAACTACTGTAATGCTGATTGTATTTGTTGCCCCTCGTCGAGGAGTCTAAGACCAAGGGGGCATATGGACATCAACTTGTTCCGTCGGATTGCTGATGATGCTTCGAGGATAGGAGTGAAACTGGTATTCCTATTCCTTCACGGCGAACCGATGCTTCACCCTCGACTAGCCCAGATGATCCGATATCTTAAGTCAAAAGGGCTTGCCTTTCATTTGACGACCAATGGTGTCCTATTGAACGAAGAGAAGATCAGGAAAATCCTTGGTTCTGGAGTAAACAGTGCAGACTATGTTTCCTTTTCGATTTTAGGGGCTTCAAAAGAAGTTCACGATAGGATCCTCAGACGTGAGCATTACGAAAAAGCGGTAGAGAACCTTTCCTTGCTTCTTAGTCTGCGGAAGAAACTGAGAGTGAATGGTCCGGTTATTGAAACTGTTTTCCATAGAATGCCTGAGAACGCACATGAGGAGAAAGAATTCGTCAAGAAATGGCGTGGGGTCGTAGACCACGTAAGACTGGGTGGTGATATATCGCAATCTTTCTCAGAATATAAGCGGGATGGAGAACAACTTGCAGTCAGAACCGACACTTGCTTGAATCTCTGGCAAAAAATGACAGTCTTCTGGAACGGGGACGTCACCACGTGCTGCGAAGACGTAGACGGGGACTGGGTCCTGGGCAACTTGAGTGAACAGTCAATAAGCGAAATCTGGAATAGTGAGAGGCTGTTGGCCATCAAGAGAATACACAAAGAGAAGCAGTTGAAGAAGCTCCCATTATGCTACACATGTGACATGCGGTAGTGCAGGAATCGAGGGGAACAACTGATTTCAGGCACTAGAGCCCTATGCGGGACAATCACCAACTACTGCCACTGATAGACACAGATATCTATGTCTTCGGGTGACTCGCCCTTGGATGAATAGAGAAGGTGCTGGTCTGCTTCATTCGCGAATAGGCATGAGGATGTGTTTCTGAAACAACCTTAAGCAACCTCACTTCAACATGAGTCCGACAACATGCTTTCCACACTCATAACAGCATTACGCTCGAGTACTGCCGAAAGCCGTTGGAATCAGTTCTAGTGGTGGAATCTGCATCTCCGAGTTCAACTTCGGGCTAATCTATCTACTATAGGAAAATCGCATTCTGACCCGGTTCAGTGTCCGCCACCGTGAGCAGAACTGGTTGAACCCTTCCTAGCCGGTACGTCCTCCGTCTTAGTCACAGCAATGAGTTGTCTAGCCCATTGGATGGCCCTCCAGCCCTTCAACCCGGCCCACGCAACCAAGGTTTTCAGGAAACTATGTGGGCATACTAGCCTCCCAGACTCTACATGCTGACCCCCCATTCTTCTCTTGAACTCCCGCACACCGTACTTCTTCCCCGATTGCCCTGCACCCCCAAAGTCAAATAACCTGAAATCATTCGCCGCGCCCCATTCGATGATACTCCAATATGCCAACTCTGCACCGTGATACCGGGAGTATCGTCTATCTACTGCGGAAAACCAAGCGTATATGGTGTCGTTGTACAGGAGATTCAGGACTGCTGCAATCAGCTTGCTCTCATGTTTAACACCCACAACCCTCGCAAGACCCCTGCTCTGAAGCAAGGTGAATACAGACCTGAAGAGGGATTTTGGAGGCTTCGGAATTCTGGCCCTTCTATAAGTTTCATCAATCAGGGCATACAAATCGTCTACGTCAGAGACAGTCAAAATGCCAGCCGTCAATCCTGACTTGATTGCTTTCCTGACTGCCTGCCGCTTCTTCGCTTTCAAGCTGCTCCACACATGTTCTTTGCCTGAAGTGAGATCAATTTGTATATTCAGGTGATCAACATACTTGTAGCCGGCCAATTCGAACTGGGGACTAATCTTCTCTATTGGCCTTAATGGCCTAATCTCAGTAAAGATTACTTTTTTTTTTCTGGCGACCTCGTTATGTGCTCCTAGCATTCTACCTAGCAGATGTTTTCGATCTCCCTCCCTACTGATAACCGGCACACCCATGACCACTATTCTGCGAGAGAACCTCTTCTTAACGATTCCCGGCTCCTCGATAGAAATCCCTAACATGAGAGCCAAGATTTCACCAGTTTCTCGGACGATTGCTGTGAGAACTGGCTCGTACCTCTCGGTAGCGAGTAGTACCTCGTACATCTCAGGGGTTTGGAATATGTTACCATTCTCAGACTCAAGCACAAACCGGCTCCAGAGCTGCTCATCCAACTCATCGGGATTGTGAACCACGTGATACCCATTGATAGATTCCATTGGCACGATAGCACCTCCAATGTCGTCAGGTGCAAAATCGGCTGAGCTGAGCACTCACATAGAGGGAAACCATCCTCTGGAGTTCACTGAATAAACACTTTGCCACCGATAGCTGATGCATCCTAAGTCCTTTCGTGCTGGAGAGCAATATAAGACTTGTCAGGAATTCGACTATTTAGCGAATCTTGTCAATCTTTGACAAGATCTGCATCGTATTAGGAGAGTTGAGAGCACCGATTCACGTCCTAGTCCTCTTGAAGGACATTCGTTTCCGGGGTGCCTCGCAAGAGGTCAACTAGTCTGACACAGCTGGTCTTTATGCAATCGAAGACATCAAGGAATCGTTCTCGTTCGCACCCATATGGGTCCATGATTTCAAGGCACCTGTCATTACCATCGTGGAACATGCCAAGCAGAAATGTCTTGTCTATTGCCTTTCTGAAGTTGCGTTCCACTCTGCGGAAGTGCGAGAGGTCCATGACGAGAATAATGACACTCCAATCAATCAGCTCATCAGTAATGGGTACCGACCTGTGATTCGATAATGATAAGCCTTCAGCTTCTGCAGCAATCCGCGCATAAGGGTGTGCCTTCCTTCCATGTCGAGTACAAAGGCCGGCAGTCAAGAGATCTATGCCCGCTAGGTCATTCCTTCTCAGAAGATCGCTGAGATACGCGCCTGCGAAGGGGCTTCTGATAACGTTGCCCGAACAGAGTATCAATATCCGGGGAGTTATTCTGATAAGCTCGAGAACCCGTTTCAGTCTCGGCTTACTAGGTACGAGTGTCTTCTTGTATCTGGACCGATGAACTATGCTCCTTACCTTTCCGAATAGGGTGCTAACATAGGGAGCCATTATGATGGGTAAATCTAGTATCCCTGGAGTGAAATCATCTGCAAGAAAGGCATCAAAAAACTCTCTTCCTTGGCCGATATTCCTTATCGCTTCCCTGAACTGCCCCAGAGCACCAATAGCATGTGGCTTGCTGCTAACACCTGCTACGGTCTTTCGCGCAATGCGATAGAAGTCTTTGAAGTTCCGGCAGAATACACCCGTCCTATAGGACGGCGGTTTCCCCTTCTTCTTGTCAACCAGCAAATCGAAGAGCAGCGAAGGAAAGTCTACCCCGGACACGATAGCCAGGGGGAGTGAACCCCAGAATCTTCCATTAATCTCCATCAGATATTTCCGTTCGCTCTGCAAGTCCCATTTGTATTCAATCATCAAGACTCCAGTCCAGTTCAATTCTGCAATCAATCCCCTAGAATAGGAGAGGAGTTCTGGATCCAGTCTTGTGCTCTTTCGATAGTAGCTGCCACCGGGCCCCTTGCTTAGCTCATAGAGCCGCTCGTGCTGAAATGCTGCAATTATCCTTCCATCGAGTGCAAGAAACTCCTGCCCAACTCCAATTCCGGTTACGGCTTCTTGCAGCAAAACGGGACCCAGCTCCACATACGATTCAAGGATTGGGCGTAGTTCTTTCTGATTGTAGGCAAACCTCACAGATTGACCTAGTCCCTGATTGTCAAGCCAGAGTATTGAGGACACTGGTTTAACAACTGCGGGGTATGTAGCCTTGGCCAAGGCTGTATCTAAATCAGCTTTTGTGCTTACCACTGCTGTTTCAGGATAGGGAACCCCGCATGCATCCGCAACACGCATCGTCTTCCGTTTGTCATAAGATGCATGGAAGTTGTCCCGACTTGGCACGGCAAACGCTCCGAGGTCCTTAAGCAATTCATAGTACTTCATAACGGGGGCCATATACGGATCTGAAACTGGGATTACCAGAGAGTATGGGTTCGCGCGAAGGATTGCAGACAGTGCATGTGCAAATCTCTGATTATCATCTAATGAGCTGGGAAGAAGATAGGTCTTCTTGACATACTTCGAATAACGGCAAATACTATGCTTATCGCTGGTTCCTAGGTGTACACAGAGTCCTGCGTGACCAAGAGACCTGACCACCGCTAGAGATGCGCGATTGCCGTTTCCGAGAACGAGTACATTCCTCCCCAATCGTACACAGCTCCTATCGAACCAAGTTGGTGATTCTCCCTGACTGCAACTCCCTGCAGACCTCCTGACTTTGCACACTTCTAATGCCCTCACCGTCTTATGATTGTTACTAGAGGGGCCAGACAACAGAGGAGTCTATTCACGGTAACCTCCAAAGGTCATTTTCTAAGGTCACGGCCGAGTACACGATTAAGATTCTAGAATGAATCAGCTGATACACGAATCCGTCTAGTACGTTGTGGACACGACAAATCGGGCCCGAAAAACCGATAGATAGGATTCCCAGTTTGAAAACTTTTCCGTCATCTGATGGCAAGTTGACCACTTCTTGAATTTGGTGTTGGATTCCCACACTCAAAACACCAATTCAATCCTTGAACAGTCATGGCTAATCGCAGATGTTAATAACAACAGAAACCATCCATCAAATACAATGGCAAAGACGCTCTATGAGATTCTGCTGGGACTTGCATCAATTCTAAGAGTTCCATCTAGGATGTTCGCGAGAGCTGTCAGAAACCAAGATTCGAATCTTCTCGTGTTGCTCTATCATGATGTCACGAAACGTCAATTCGAAAGCCACATGCGTTTCTTGGAAAGGTACTTCGAATTCATTGACCTCGATGAGTTGGTTCGCATGATTGACTCAGGGGAATTCCCTTCTGATTTGACTGTAGCGATTACGTTCGACGACGGCCTGCAATCATTCTATTACAATGCACTTCCAATTGTGGACGAGATGGGCGTTCCTGTCGCAAACTATGTCACAAGCGGTATTGTCGATTCCATGTTCTACTTGGACAAGCAAGACGACCGAACTATGCTCTGGAAAGAACTCAAATCCAACGATCGCAGCTGGACCACTGAACGCTCGTGCGATGATACCCGAAAAGCAGGGCTTGAAGTAATGTTGGGTATTACACTAGAAGAGCTGAAAGATGTTGACAGGAACCGCCACATAACCGTTGGGGCCCATGCAGTAACCCACTCGATATTACCGGAGTTGAGTTATGAGGCGTGCAAAAGAGAGATCTTCGAGTCTAGGGCTCATCTAGAGAGAATGCTGGGCCATCCAGTCCGACATTTTGCCTATCCGTATGGACTTCATACAGATAGAGAAATGGCTCTTGTCCGCGAAGCGGGGTTTGTTTCTGCTGCCGCTGTTTACGACCAATGGATTAGTCGGGATTCTGCTGTCTTCAGCTTTCCCAGAAAAGGAACAGGACCATCGGGCAGCTCCATATCGTGGCTCGAATACAGAATGGGGAAATAGTAGGTTTCGTATCAGTGTGATCATTCACAAGTACCTTTGGACACGGAACTGGGTTGACTTGACGCTGGCACCTGTCGACATCTGTTCAGGGTAATCTGTACTAATAGTTGGTTGAAGGTGTTCTTTGACGGTTGAAATGTTTCAACTCATGCTAGGAAGTGCAGTCATCAAGCGGCTCTTCCTCCTGAGCAGCGAGTTTCTGACGAGCATGAATTTAACAGTAATCCTTAGAAGGTAATGATACGTGCTCAACACATTCAGAGGGTTGGTTTGCAGGACTGTCAGGTTTGCGGTTGATAGCACCTGGCATTTGGCAAGTATTGACAAATGGAGGACTCCTATGGATCCAACAAGCCGGAAACAATCTGTCGCAGTGGCAAGGGAGATCCTCCTTGAATTCGGAGTTGTGGAGGGGATGGACTGCTTTTCGTTCCCGGACACCGGGGTCTGGAAAACTGACACCTTGTCCTTTCGCCCATCTAAAATCACAGACTTGATACTCAAGCGGCCCGAGACTGCCTCTTTCCCTGTTCTTGCAAGATTCTGTGACGATCACATCACTGGTGAAGCAATCTGTGAACTGTCAGACGGAACTCCGATAATCACTGTTGAAAATGATACACTCAAGTTCGGATTTGACCCCTTTGCAATGCACCTCACAAACCTGAATGAAAGGTTTCGGAGCAGCAAAATGGATGGATTGTTTCTATCAGCCCTCGTCACGTACTGCTACACCCCGCCCTATCTGAGGAGAATGTTGAGGTGGGCTGCCAGACGTTACAAAACCTCTCATATTCGCTCAATAAGGGACCTTCCATTGCTTGGAGTAAGCAGTAACGTAATAATCCACTTGCTTGAGCAGCATCTGCTTGAGAGAGGATTGTTAAAGCAACGTAACAGACCCCCATTGGCGGTTGTCACCCATGATATTGAAAGCGATTTCTGTCAGAGGGAAGGCAGAGAAACTGTGTCATCCGTTGAGAATGATGAGAGAGTGCATGCCACATGGTTCTTCGTGCCTTGCCCTGTCGAGTACTCTATGGATAGAGGAGAAGTACGAAGATTGATAGAAGAGGGTCACGAAATAGGGATGCACGGTCTTGCTCACGATGGAAAACTTGCGCTCGATAATCCTGCAAAGCTTGCCAAACAACTCAGAAAGGGCAAGAACATCTTGGAGTCCGCAGGCGCCAAGGTTGTATCCTTCAGGAGTCCGTGGGGTCTTCGGTCGTCCCCGCTTCTTCTGACTCTGGCATCAGAAGGCTTCAAGGTCGACTCAAGCTACCCGGATGTGGACACACTTGGTATGACTCTTAGGCGAGAGGGCTTGTCCTATAACAGACCATTCAGACCACTGATCGTGAAGGATAAATCGCTCATGGAGCCATTACCGCTCTGGGAGGTGCCCATGACTGGTCCTCAGGACGTTCAGATGGTTGAGGACTTGGGATTGAGTGGGATTGACATGCTGAAGGTATGGAATTACAAAGCGGAATTCTGCAAAGACTTCGGGGGTGTGTTCGTACTGCATACACATCCGATATTCCTAGTCAAGCATTTGGATCAGTATGTTGAGATCTTGAGGGGCCTCAAGACAAGGGGATTTAAGTTATTGAGAATGGATGATCTTGCCTTGGAGTTACAATCGAAACTCCTAGACTAGCCACGAACACTATTCTGGCCAACTGCAAGGTAGGAGGCACCGCAAAGGGGTTTGCTCTGGGGAAATCACGGAAATAGTCCGCAACAGGATTGGTCCTGCGGTCAGAAGGGAGATCTATCTCGCCTGACTCAAGTATTGCAGGGATCTTCTTAGCAGCATTGCCATCTCCGTAGACAGACGCGTCATTGGAGAGATTCTTGCCGTACATTTGCTCACAGCTAGAAACGACACTCTCAGTTTCCAGTGCTGTCAGGCTACAGGCACCGGCTTCAACAGTTTCAACCCACTCCGTTCGTGTCTGCAGAGAAAAAGGGGAACATTCAAGAGATAGCACTCCTTCTGAATCCCGCCGGAATCACTGATCACTAGTCTAGAAGTAGCCAATAGACACATGAACTCGTCATATGAAAGTGGATGAGTTACTTGGATATGAAACTCCTTGAGTTCTCAAGTGAGAACTCCGCAAGACGTTTGCGGGTGCGGGGGTGCATCGGGAATACGATGGGGAAGTCAAGAGAGTTGATTGCTGACACAATCTTCGATAGAATGCTAGGTTTGTCAACATTCTCTCTTCTATGCATTGTCAGCAAAGTGAAACCGTCACTCTCGACACTCAGATTATCCAATAGTTTCTGTCTAAATCCTTTTTCTGAATATCTGGGTAAACGGTCCTTAGGGACATCATACGTGGTGTCGCCAATATGATAGATTCGCCCTAGAACTTGTTCAGCCTCCAGATTCTGGACTGCGGTTTGTGTAGGCGCAAACAATGCGGAAGAACCGTAATCTATCAATCTGCGGTTCATCTCTTCTTGAACCCTGAAGTCGAATCTACGGAGACCTGACTCAAGATGACACACTGGAATGTCCATCTTGATGCCAACCATCGAAGCTGCAAGTGCGGATGTAGTGTCCCCAGGGACAATCATGTAATCGGGACTTGTTTCTTCAAGATGGGCGCCAAGACGCTGCATTATTGCATATACTTGATGGTAATAGCTTCCTGAACCCACTTCCAAGTCAACTGGCCTCTTGAGATTCAGACATCGATGAACGCCCCGGCAAAGTCATAGTTTGACCCGTGTGAACGAACTCCTGGGGTATGTCTGCATCTTCCATGGCGCTGATAACAGGAGCGGATTTGATGATTTGAGGGCGAGTTCCAGTAACCAAGCAGATAGGCAATCACTTACCTCCATTCAATACGAAGGCGCGTGTCATGATATCCTTTTTGACTTCCATGCACTACTGCATATTGAACACATTTGCATGTAGTAGTAGAGCGCCATTTTCGCTGAAAGCGTAGGAATGACAGTGACGAAACACTTTGGTCATGTCAATTCTTCAAGTGAATTATGACAATCCCTTTGTGCCGAATTGTGATGACAAGAGCTAAACTGCCACTCTACATGCAGAGAAGCAGCGTCTGGGCTTCGAAGGGAGTAACATGTGGTAACAGATGTCAATCGCTCTAGAGTTGAGGCATAATTACTAATTGTGGATATGTTATGTATCGAGCAACAATGGTCCGAATTCAGAAATCAGTTCTGAGCATATACAGACGTTCTTGCGCAAGCACAGCTTTAATCTAGGGGAGCAGCATCATACTTGTAATCCGTGTGGTGAAACGGTGTTTTCATCTTGGATGCAGAACCGGCAAGATGGCGCAGGTGACGTAATTTGTGTGGTATTCTGGCAATCTATCTCAAATCAACATCAGAACCCGGTCAATTGCACTTAGACTTCGACCGTCTGATTGGAACGTTGAAACATCGTGGCCCAGATGGCACAGGAGTATTCTGTGGCTCCCGGGTCCTGCTAGGGCATCAACGACTGGCGATTCTCGATCTCTCAGAAGAGGCTGGACAGCCCATGACCTCAGGAGATGGCCGCTTTGTCATTGTCTACAACGGCGAGGTATACAACTACGTGGAGCTTGGCGAAGAGCTTCAGGGAGTTAGTCTAAAAACCACCTCGGACACTGAAGTTCTTGTCGAGTATTTCGCAAGACTAGGTCCAAGTATCCTTGAACGGCTCAATGGCATGTTCGCATTTGCCGTCTGGGACAAAGAGCGGGAACGCCTTTTTGTCGCGAGGGACCGACTCGGCATCAAGCCACTCTATTACTTCGAGAACGAATGCCTGGTGGCTTTTGCATCTGAGATGAAAGCCATCATCCCGCTTGTAGAAAACCTACAGCCCAATGACGAGATAGTGTACGACTACTTGTCCTTTGGCCGTGTTGATCACCTTGATGATACCTTCTTCCAAGGCATCCATCGCTTTCCTGCTGGGCACTATGGCGTCTTAGCCGATGATGCAATGAAACTAGCTAAATGGTATGATATTGACCGAGATATCCAGAGAGTGAGAATGGAACCTAATTACGCGAAAAGGAGTATAGGGGATCATATCCGAGTCGTCAGACGTCTTTTCTTCGACGCTGTGAGGATAAGACTGAGAAGTGATGTGCCGGTAGGATCATGCCTTAGCGGAGGCATTGATTCGTCAAGCGTGGTTACCGTTGCATCGCAGCTCTTGCCTAGAGAAACCAAAGCGAACTTCCAGACCTACTCTGCGGTATATGGTCCTTGGTACGACAAGGACGAGCGAAAATACATAGACATAGTGGCCGAGCACGCAGGAACAAAGAGCAATTTCACTACTCCGAAACTTGCCGATTGGGAAGAAACTTTCTCCGATTTCATCTATCATCAGGATGAACCAGTCACCACCCTATCACCGATTACTCAGTTCTGCGTGATGCGGCTGGCTCACTCAAACAAAGCCAAGGTTTTGCTTGACGGACAAGGAGGAGACGAGATTCTCGGAGGCTACGGCTACATGACTGGTTATTACCTGGCTGAGCTACTAGAAGACAGACACTTCTTGAAGCTGCTAAGAGAACTGCTCGCAGCTCTCCGCGCAAAGAACCTAATTGCCATCAAGGTCTTCGTCTATCAGTTCCTGCCCAGGAGTATGCAGAAAAGATTCACCCTCAGAACTCACAGATTATTAGCTAGAGAGTTCGCGCAGAGATTCAAGAATCGATATCTCGTTGAAACTCTTCTCTATCTTGACAAGGACCTCAACAGAGCCTTAGCAAACCACCTCAACTTCAAGCTTCAACATCTTCTTCGGTGGGAAGACAGGAGCGCCATGGCTTTCGCTGTCGAAACTAGAGTGCCGTTCCTTGACCACAACCTTGTTTCCTATGTCCTTTCTCTCCCGGCAGACCTCAAGATACGAAACGGAGTCACCAAATGGATTCTCCGCCAAGCACTAAAGAACCTCCTTCCAATTGCTGTTTCTCGTCGCCTGGACAAGATAGGTTTTGCAGTTCCCGAAGAGTTGTGGTTGAACCAGAAGAACCTGAAGCTCTTCCAAACTCTAAGAACAAATCCTCATCCGCTCTTGACCAACTACGTCGACCTAAATGACGTCAATAGGCTTCTAGGAAAGGAAATCGGTCGGCTTACACTTGACCCATGCAGACAGCTTTTCAGAGTGATCTGCCTTGATACTTGGCTGAAAGTCTTCTTTCCGACCAACAATAGCATGAGAAACAAGCGTTTACATAGGTCAAGCTTAACTAGGACCTAGTCCTCTCAGACATCCTAAATCGGTGCGGCCTCAGGCAGCGAAATGCTCGGTCTTCTGGGTATTTTCAAGATCTTGATGCAATTTCTTTGGCCACTGTTTCAAGTATTAACCGGGCGCGTATCAATAGTGCCCGCTTGAGCTTGGATAGGGAATCATCAGGCATTTTCAAGAGTGCATCCCGATTGATGGCCTTGGTCAGAAGAGCCACTGAGTTTCGCATCTCATGTTCCAAGGAAACAGGACTCTCATTGTCCATTGTGGGTGTTCGTGCACAGACCTCCTCTGGCCAATTGAAACGGATGAAACATTTAAGTTACCGGAGCCAAGCGAAGGACCTGTACGATGACGTGTCGGGAGTTGAGATGGAATTGGAGAAGAGTCAGACCCCCCTCACTGAGATAGCATCCTTGTCATTTGCCATGAGCCTCCTCTTTGGCTTCTCTCAAGTGACAGGCTTCATTGCCCGAATTGTGTTCAAGCAGAACCTAACTGCAGATCAATACGGCATCTTTGCCTTCTTCATTAACTTGTTCCCGTTTTTTGTCACTCTAAACGCGTTCAGCCTTCACGTACCTATCATATCCATAATCTCCACAAGACCGTCGGATGACAATCTATATCACGCTATTCAAGCCCAGATATTCACATCTTCCCTAATTACGGGAATTCCTCTCTCTGCTTTGTTCTTCCTATGGACATATTGGACAACTTCTTCCCTACAACTCTCCACCTTCTTCGCAGTTATGGTGGTAGTGTATTCAACTAGCCAGGTATTACATTGCCTTCCACGAGGTAGAGACCAACTCCGCCCTGCCGCTGTTTCGGTGCTCATTGTTGGAATCGTAAGGATAGCATTATTGTTTCTCTTCTTGTTTGTCTGGGCCGGTGATCTATTCGGCGCGATTCTGGTCTACACGCTTCCCGTTCTAGGCTGGTGGGTGAGCTTTCTCTTCCATGAGGGCGTTCCTTCTTTGAGTCGTCCGAGATTAAAGGACGTAATCCCTCTGTACAAGGATGCCGCGTTCTCGTCGCTATATCTACTTGCCAATCAACTTCCCATTGTACTCGGCATGGCGTTTCTGATATACTTCCACGGATTCGGTGTAGCGGGTGACTTTGACATTGCGATGATTCCATATGCCGGGTTGATAGTGGCGTTCTCTGGCATATCATTTGTCATGATAAGCAAAGCTCGAAAGCTTCCTGCGTTTCACAAAACAATGGAGAAGTTAGCCTCTCGGGTAATACTTCCTCTAGTTGTCGTGTTTGCACTCATAGCTGTACTCGCGGTCCAACTCGAGAACCCCGCAAGAGATTTGGTTTCTCTGCTTGGGATTCAGGGACCTGCCTACTGGGCTGCTGTAATTTTGGTAGTTGTCGGTGTACCAGCTGCAATTATCCTTGCTATGCTTGTAAGCTACCTTCAAGGAAGGGGGGTCATAAGACCAGTTGGAATAATCGCGATCCTGTGTGCCATTGGCTCTTTCCCTCTCCAGTATCTCCTAATCATGGTTTTTTCTATTAACGGTGCGGCGCTAGCAATTGCCCTTGCGAATGTGCTAATTGTTGTTTTGTTGGTTATGTTTGGCTACAGAAAATTGGATCCATTGGAGAACCTCCAGAACCAGAATGATGGTCTTGACAAGATGTCTGATTCGTAAGTTGTACTTGCCAGGCCTATACTAAAGCCAATCCACAGAACTCCCTACTGGTCCAGTGCCCTTTCTTGGGAAACAGAAAACGTCAAGCTCTCGAAAAATCCAAGAAGGCTTTGCCAGCATGCTCTTCGGCACGAGGCGAAGGGAGGTTGAGTTCTTACGATAAATGGACTGCAACAGGGATTGCCTAGGACCAAGGCAATCATACTATGCGATGCTCGAGAAGCTGCTAATAATCTTCTTCCACAATCGTATTTTCGAATCCGGATTCTTTTCCTCCCCAATGTGCGAGGCCCTTTCCTGTATCTTTCGGAGACGTTCGGGGTCTTTGAGTAAGTCCCGTATGATGCTCACGTAGGTTTCTACATCATCGTATCTCTCAACGATGAATCCGTTATTCTCGTTGGTTATGATTTGCTGGACTTCTCCAACATTGCTTGAAACACAACAAAGGCCCGCGGCCATTGCTTCTATTATTGTAAGCGGTCCTCCTTCATGACCTGAGTTAAGAACGAATATCTTGGCTGAGTTAAGGAGTTGATTCAATGCTACGGTCGATGACACCCATCCATGGAACTTGATGTTCTCTGAGAGGTCCAAACTGAGCACGTAGTCTTCTAGATCGTTCCTCATCTCTCCGTCACCAACAATGGACGCCTTAATTTCGGGAATAGAGTCCCTTAAGCGGTTGATAATGTCCACAAAAACCTCAATATGCTTCTCAGGACTAAGCCGCGCAACCACAATTAGGTCGACTGATTTCTCCTTTCCTGATGGAAAGAAATGAGTCAGGTCAAACGAGTCCAGTCTCCGGTACATGACGATTGCGGTTATTGGGATTCCCCACTCTACGAGATACCGTACTGTCTTCTGGTCCGATACGAAGATTCTGCTGGCCCTTTTCGTTATTGCTATTGTCATCTTCTCAATCACAGGTCCATGCCACTTGAACTCATGGAATGACGCGATAACATATTGCAGAAGGGGCCTCCTTGCCAGAATCGAGGCCAGGAAGGCGAGATAAAGATGTGGAATAGAAAAAACCGCAAGAACGCAGGTGAATCTTGCCGTTAGCCCCACACGCAGCACGATGAGTATCTTCCAGAACAACGAGAGTATTATGTTTCTTCGGAATATGCGTGGCGGGCAAAGATAAGACAGTCCCTCTCTAGGAACACCCGGATTTGACCTTATTACATCAACCACCGCGTCTTCATTTTGCAGAATCGGTGACAGGATGGTATGCAGGGTTCTTTCTTCAAGGCCCGCCACGACAAGAATTCTACGGAGAACCATCACTATTACTTCTCGCTACTTCCTATAAACAATCAACTTGTGGAAGGGATGTGGATTGATAATCCTTACTATCCGGAGAGCAAGATGCTGTTTCATAGTCAGAAGAAAGGAATAGGTTTCCTGTTCTTTGCGTGCAGCTGAAGTAAGTCTTCTGTTAATTTCATGGTCCAGAGAGTAACCTCTGTGCCATGATCCAAAGTGACCCAACTACCAGGTAGCAGTGGAAACGGACACACTAGTCCTTGTTGTCCCCTAGTAATTCATTCTATTCTTCGTATATCTCATCGAGATCCTCCGCTGTCAAAGACGCTTTTCGTGTGCCATGTTGATCCCTCGGCGCCGTTTCAGGCCCATCGATAGAATGTATGATAGCAATCCCGACAAGAAACTGAACGGGAATCGGCCAGATTACACCAGGGACAACGAAGTCCAATGATGCCAATGAGAGCCAGACCGTTAGCATAACTGACGGCACTATCAGACTGATGAGGCCATAGGTGATGACCGTAAGTTTGCTGACTCTTCCTTGAAAGTACCTGACAACTTTCAGTGCAAACAGTAGGTTGAACAAGCTATAGGGGACGGTGAACCAAAGGATTTGAGGACGAAGGACTACTATTAGGAACGGATCATAGGTACGTGGCGTGAGGACCCACATTATCGAAACTTCTGAACTCCTCAAATCACTGATAGTTGGAGGAGAGAGATCGACATGATTCTTGTTCTATACAATGAGCCAAAGATGAATCAAGAAAACAAAAAGACCATCTACGGCCTCGCATGGACCTCTCATTGGACCCCATAGAGCTTGGCGCATGACGTTGGTGACGCTAACCCCTCGTTCATACTCAGAATGTGGGGCAATCGACATTATCGTTCCAATGGAGCCAAGAATGCCCGGAAAGTCCTCCGAAATAGCTGGGTGGCAGCTTCCTTCTGCTCCTCTGTCAGGATCCGTCCTGACCCTGTCCTGTCGGGAAATGAACGCAGAAACTCTCTCAGAAACCTCTCAAGGCTTTGTCTGGCTCTAAAGCTCTCCTTACTGGCAAACAGTGCCGCCATATACCTGCCACGATGCTCCATTATCACTGTTTGCCCCTCATGGGACAGTGTCTTCATTCGTCCTACATCAGGTGTCACTTCTGACGCTAGATGAGACAATGCTGAAAGCAGTCCATACACAAGAAACTCCTCAGCACCCGCAGGCTCCTCGAAATTATGCGAATAGAGTGGAAGTCCAGCTGGCAGGTTCATGACAACCAGACGATGCAGCTTCACCGGGACTACGCGTGCTTTCCTCGTGAGTTCGATTCGAAGGACACCATTGATAACTGCAGGCATTTTCTCGAGAGATTCCCTCATCAAGCGTTCCTCATCATCTTTACCCAAGCGTTTCGACCTTGCTGCTCTTGCGATTAGCCTTCTTACTTCCTTCATCTCTGCCTTAATCATAAATTCGAATTCCATTTGGCTTGTTTGCACTGCGATTTTCTTAGCTTCCATAAGATCTTCTTTTGCCCCCTGGAAGTCCTTTGCTATTTTCCTCAGCATGGCTCGAAGAACAAGTGATTCTATCCGCAACTCGTGCAAGTCTTGCTCCTTACCTATCTGGATGAGGTTCTCAGAGTATTCAAGGGCAGAGTCGTAGTCTTCCTTGTGGTCGTGGAGTTGATAGCGTTTAATGTGGACGGATGCCAATTGCACTTGGGATTTGACCATGTATTCAAAAAGGTCGGTTTCAACTGCCATCTCGAAGCATTTTGTGAGATTAGAGATGGCATCATCCAGATTCATTCGTTCATGATCCATGATTCCTCTCAAATAATGAATGCTGGCATTGCCGGCTATGAAGGCCTCCTCTTCTGTGTATTCTACCTGATCATGTACAGCTAAAGGTTCAGTTACTTCTACTTCCATGCTGGTTGCTTTGTCATTGCTCTTTGATGGTAGCAATTCATCAAGAAATGGAGGGAACACACCATATAGAGCCCTGTCCGTCATGACAAGGTCCTTTCCCCTTTCAGTTTCCGCCAGAGATCCATCATTGAGCTCGGTCAGAGTGTCGATATCCTCTTTTTCATCAGTTTTTTGGCTGTCAGGTTTTTCTTCAGGTTGTGGCTCGGGTAGCCCCATGGGTTTCTGGGCGGCTTCCTCACTCTTGACATCCTCTGACTTCGAATCCCTTGCGTGCCCCTCGGATTGTGGCTTACTGACGTCCTCTAGCGTGGATTTTGCGGAAATATGTTCGATATCCATTGTTTCGCTTTCTTCCATATCAGATTCAGATGCTTTTTCATACAGTCTTATGCAGTCTGCGGAGGGCCGATCATTCTCTGACTCCTCCTCACATGCAGATTCATCCTCAGACTCTCTGTTGGACAAACTCTCATGGTTTTCATCCTTCTCAGAATCCATCGAATCGCACCGATGACAACTTTCTACTCCTGCCTTGCTACCCTCCAAGCAATTGATGCATAAAGACGTATGCAGAAGTAGTTGTCTGTGATATATCACAGCGAATATCAACATTGGTTCAAAACTGCTATCGAGATCTTCTTGTCATTTCAGAGTCAATTGCGTTCATAATAACCTCGATTCGTCTGAGCATAGCCAACTTCATCTGGGATTTGGGATCCTCGGTCAGGTCTATCCCCGCGTCCGTCAGGAAAGCCTTACTGAAAAGACCGTGAGTATTACCAAGCTCCTCCTTTACAGCAGCAAGGAGCGCATCATCCATCGTTGGTATTTGCGAATAGACTTCCTTCAGCCAATTGAGACTCTCAAGCATCTCTTCGCGCATTCGGACTGGTAACTCTGTTTCCTCTGCCGATAAGACACCCTCCGGACCCAGAGCGTCTTCGAGCACTGCAACACGTCTTCGCGTTCGGCGCACATAGATGGCGGCACCAAACACCATCACGCTTGCGAGGCCTATAGCCAATGTGTTCGTTAGGAGTCTAGATGGGAACCAGTCGATGGTCGGATAGACACCCATATGGTCCACTCCTGTCAGTCCAAATGAGTCCCTGAATTCCTCAATCTCATACCTGACTATCCCCAATCCTATTGAGGTCACATTTATCTCCCATCTTCCTCTCTCCTGAGCATAGATGGCCTTCCCTCCGTTGACAATAACGACAGCATTTGGATCGGTCACCGGTGAGCCATCTGACCTATACTCTAGATAGAAGTAGACAGTCAAGGTCCAATCCAATTCGCTTTGGACCACTGTCTGTGGTCCGTATTCGATCTCTGGATCAATATACGGGAGACGACCCCAAACACCTGCATCGGCAACGTGGACAATATCCCAGGTCACTCCGCACACAAATTCCTCAGTCCCCACCATTTCGGTGAGTTCTTTTCCTGTGTCGATAAATCCTGAGATTACGTAGACTCGCGTCACAACAGAGCTTTCACTGACATCAAGATACCAGTATTCTGACATCGAATTGTAGGACGCCGTGGAACCATTGATGTAAATCATCCCATCAATGTCAGTGAAGTTCGAATTACCATAACTGTATTTTGCCCTAAACCTGACTTCCACACTATTACCGATGTCTGCACGAACTACTTCTGACTCTTGCCAGTAGACTTCTATCTGATCCCATATTACATATTCAACATCATTCCTACTGATAGCAGTCACACCCGATGTTAGTGGCGTTGCGCTGGATACAGTATATCCATGTTGTCCCGGTGTATCATAGGCATAAGTAGTGTCATTAAGCGTTAGTATGCCAATATAGGAACTACCATCGTAATCAAAGACTGCCGACACCCAAATCGATGCGTTCTCCCCCACGGTGATGCAGTTATCACCAACCGTGACAGTGATAGTGAGCGAGTCCCACGTTATACGAGTCCAGTCATTGATTGCAATCACAGTAATATTGTATGTATCACCACTTGCACTGTTACAAGTGTAACCTCTTCGCCCTACGTAGTCCTGTTGGTAGACTGTGTCATTCAGAACAAGATTGCCGTTGTAATTCTCATTATCATACATATAGTAGGCGTAAGCCCCGACAGAACAGTTCCTTCCAACATTGATGTGTGTGTAACTGGTCCATACGTACACGTGCAATGCATCCCATATTACATACTCTACGTCGTTTGTTTCAATTGTTGTTATGTCATGTATTCCTCCAGTGGCAAAGGCAACAGTATAGTCGCGGCGACCTACAATCACCTGCTGGAACACAGTGTCGCTCAGATTAAGAATTCCATCATATAGCATACCATCGTATTCGTAGATCGCAGATACCCAGATTGATGCATTCTCTCCTATGTTGATTCGGTTGTCATCTACAACAATCTCGACCCTAAGTGCGTCCCAGATGACAAACTCATGATTCGTTATACTGATTGCAGTAATCCCAAAAGAGTCTCCAAAGGCGGACGAGGCTGCATAGCCCCTTCGACCCACCGAGTAGTAGCGATACACTGTATCATTTAGGATAAAGGCGCCATCGTATGGACTGCCATCGAAGTCATAGGTGGCAGATACGTAGATGGATGCATTCTCACCAACGTTGATGCGTTGGTCAGCCACTGTGACAGTGACAGTGATCGAGTCCCATACTATCGCAATTCCCGAACTTGGATTGTACGCGGAAATGTCATGCTCAAGGTCATCTACACCAGACACGAGGAAAGTAACTCTGCCAATCTCGTTGCTAGTATAACCTAGAATCCATCTCTGAGCCAAAGAGTTCCAGCTCATAGAACTCCCGTTTAGGTAGACGAATCCGTACGTTGAAGTCAACAGAGTGTTGTCGTATTCGTAGACTACACGCACACCAATCTCCTGTGTGCTACCCACATCACAACGGTCATCAGAAACCAAGTATTCTGTTACGTGAAGCCTATCCCAGATGACAGTTGCCGCTGTGTTGGTATCAATGACTGAAATGCCATAGCTATCGCTGGAAGCGGACAAGACCGTGTACGTGTGCGCGGACACAGTGAAGTACTGGTAGATGCTGGAATTGAGAGTCAGAACGCCATCATATGATGAGCCATCATACCGATAAGTTGCCAATGGCATGATGGTGGCATTCTCTCCAACACTGATTCTGTCATCTGCAACTTGGATCGTCACTATCAGGGAGTCCCAAATCATAGCCGGCGCAGAAACACGCTGATCATACTGTGTGATTTCATTCACATCAGCCCCAGTTACGGTCCATATCAATCGAGTCACTAAAGCGCTAGTCCAGTTGAAGCTAATCCAGCCA
>JAUVHR010000224.1 GCA_030593165.1 Candidatus Thorarchaeota archaeon | reverse complement strand
AAATAGTGGTATTCGCTATCGGAGAGTGCAATAACCAAACACGATTCAAGAACGCGTTCGTCAATGTAAATCGGGCTTCCGCGAGTCGTCTCACCAATTAGCCTGTTTCCTGAGTCACAATCGTGGAGCAAAACATTGTCCTTCCATTCATCAAAGAGCTTCGACCCAAGAATGCGATTCTCGATTTGTTCAGGTGTTGGTACCTTGTGTGAACCACTTGCGATGATAATCGCGATATCTGAACGCGCAACCCCAAGACCAAGCAGTCGTTCCATTACATGAGGCAGAAGTGCTCTTGTATGGATGTTTGGTCGTGTGTTGTCATCAATGATTATGATAATGCGACTGCCTTCGGAGTAAACATCCTTCACCCTGTCATCGAAGGGTTTGGTGCCAATCGGATTCGCCAAGACCTCGTTGAACTTCACATCGAAGTCATCGAAATCAGGAGTGTACTCAGCAACTTCCAGAACAGTGACATTTACAACTGAGGAGGGAATGAAATCATCCACAGTTGTTCCGCCATAATTCAGAGGGGTCTTGTACCAAAACATGATGTTCCCCACTCTATGAGAGCAGCGGGAATATGTAATGGTTGTGGTTGCAACCGAATTGCCATTCTTCAGCGGAGATTTCAATGTTGGTTAGAAGGAAATGTTTAAATTGAGACTTAGATGTGTCTAATTTAGACGCGTCTAACTTTTGGAGATTGGTTATCAATATGAGTGTGAAAGTCGGACTGATTGGAAATCCAAATGTGGGGAAGTCAGTCGTATTCACGAATTTGACCGGAACCAAGCAGCACACGGGAAACTGGCCTGGCAAGACCGTGGAGAAGAGAACTGGATACTACTCCCACAACGGGTGTGAATTCGAAGTAGTTGACCTTCCTGGCGTCTATAGCCTGAGTGCAAGATCTGAAGATGAGAAGATCGCACGCGGATTCATAGTTGATGAACGTCCGGAAGTCGTAGTTGACATCATCAACGCGGCACAGCTTGAGAGAAATCTGTATCTCACGCTTCTACTCATCGAACTTCAAGTGAATCTTGTAGTCGTTCTGAACATGTACGACGTAGTGGAGAAGCAAGGAGATAGTATAGACATCGAGAAACTGGCAAAGCACCTAAGAGCGCCAGTTGTTGTCAGCACTGCAACCAAGGGTGTAGGAACAGAAGAACTCCGAGAGGCCATCTTACAGGCAATTCCAAGAGAGCATCTAGCGTGTGCTGAGGACTCCACTGAAATTGAATTGGAGCATATGCCGGGCGAAGAGAATGATGAGGACCATCTTCATTATCATCCAAGGCTCCATCATCACGGCGAGTACGAACGATTGAAACCTCCAGCAGTCAAGTACAATAGGCGCATCGAGAGGAAACTCAAAAACATCGTTATGTTAGTCAGCAAGCAGAAACACATCTTCGATCGGTTCCCGCCAAGATGGCTCGCCCTTAGATTGTTTGAACGAGACCCCGAAGCACTATCTCTCATTGAGGACGAGGACCTCTTGGCGAAGATTCTGGAGGTTTCCGAATGAGCACTGAAACAGAAGAGAGTCAGGATCATCGTCCAAAAGTAGACCCTCAGATCCTCCTTGCTGAACAACGCTACATGATTATTTCGGACATTATGGGGGATGTCCACACAAAGGGTCCACAACGTTGGTCCTTCACAGATATGATGGACAAGGTCTTCCTTCATCGCTATCTTGGACTACCTGTCTTCCTAGTCATAATGTGGGCCATGTTCAACTTCACTTTTGAAGCATCAGCTGTCTTCATGAGCATAATTGAATCGGTGTTTGCATGGATTGGTTTCTACACCTCTCAAATCCCCAACCCGATTCTTGCATCGCTCATTACGGAGGGCATCATCGGAGGAGTCGGCTTCATCCTAGTTTTTGTTCCACCAATCTTCTTCATGTATTTCTCAATATCAATCCTTGAAGATAGCGGCTACCTTGCACGGGCCGCATTTGTTATGGATGGAATAATGGTCAGGATGGGACTGCACGGAAGGTCTTTCATCCCATTTCTTCTGGGCTTTGGCTGTAGTATTCCGGGAATCATGGCTGCACGAACTGTCGAGGGCGAGGGCAATAGACTCACAACGATACTCGTAACTCCATTGATGTCCTGCGCGGCAAGACTGCCAGTCTACGTCTTAATCGCCGGTGCCTTCTTCCCCACATTCAAGGGAACAATTGTGTTCCTGATGTATCTCCTGGGGATTGTCTTCGCCATGCTCATGTCTCTTATCTTCAAGAAAGTCGTATTCAAGGGAGAGTCCCAGCCATTCATTATGGAATTGCCAAGATACCAAAGGCCAACATTCCATGGCTCAGTGATCCACACTTGGAGCCGTGGGGTTATCTTTCTTAAGAAAGCGGGAACGTACCTATTGGCGGGTGCGATTATTATATGGATCATATCCAGGATTGGACCAGCTGGCTATGGAGTACCTGTTTCTGAGTCATTTGCGGGAATCATGGGATCGGTCTTTGCACCCATCTTTGGACCATTAGGTTTCGATTGGATAATTGTTACAGCACTTATCTTTGGATTGTTCGCCAAAGAAGTTGTTGTCGAGTCCCTCGGAATACTCTATGCAGTTGAAGGCTCTGTTGCTATAGGTGCCCTGCTAGCGGTATCAATCAATCCATTGTCAGCGTTTGCACTCATGGTCTTCGTTCTGCTGTACACCCCCTGTATTGGGGTAATCGGGACTATCAGGAAGGAAACCGGATCGTGGAAGTGGACTGGCGTTTCGGTTGCGTACCAGTTGGTTCTTGCCTACTTGGTTGCATTAGCCATTGTCTTAGTTGGAGGATTATTCATTTAGGAGGTGACATGATGGCGGCCATCGAGAAACGGACAACTCAGATACTCATCGCATTTGCAGCCGTCCTGTTCATTGTATACCTGATTGCCGGAGCGATAGATATCCTTGCGGGATTTGGAATCCTGCCAATCACAGTATTCGTTCCAAGTCCTGTAAGAGGATTAGTACTTGTGATAATATCAATTGTATTCCTCACATCACTGAGAGAACTGACCAAGGATGCCATTGAAGGGATACATTTCTTGTTAGTTGGAGGAATGCTGGCATTTCTGGTCTTCTTGTTGGACGTAATCGTTTTGGCATCACACGCACTTGGCTGGCTACTGGCTCTCGAGGACTGGGTGGAGTGGACCGTAGCTAGTGACCTAGGACCATCGATTCTTCTCTTCCCAATCACAATCCCCCTCATCTACGTTCATCGAAAAGGAAAGCAACGACGGACACGACACACTAGAACAGACGCTGAAGAAAAGGAGACAGACAATAATGGAAACCTTTGATGCAACATCAACCCCATCCATAGACGACAGGGTAATTGTAAGACTACATGCACTTCCTATCGGAAGAACCGTGAGGATGGTAGGAATAGCTGACGAGGGTCAAAGTCGACCCCCCGGTGCTCCGCCAATCACTGACTTTTCCTGTGCTGTTGATGAATCGGGAGCAGTGCATCGGAGAGAAATCGTGAAGCGACTCTGTGATCTCGGTCTAACACCTGGTACTGTCTTCAAGAAAATCCAGGGGCATGCACATGGACCTGTATTGATTGAGGTGAGAGATACAAAGCTAGCTATAGGGCAAGGACTCGCTCGCAAGATACTTGTAGAAGAAGTAGTTGAAGAATAGAGGAGATGTCAAGATGTTCAAGGAGATATTGCGGCTACTTCTGAAAGCGCGAATGCTCAGTAAGTCACAATTGGCGCATGAGGTCGGGGTCTCCGAGGGTTCGCTCCAAGACATAATCAACCTACTAGTGGCCGCTGGATATCTAAGTGCCACCTCTCCCGAGTTCTGCGAACCATCTGCGTGCGGGAGTTGCGCTCACGGTTCACAATGTAGCACAGACGCCCCAAGCGTTTTCTACTATTCAATCACACCGAAGGGAATGGAATATGCAAATGCGTAGTGGAGGAAAGAGAAAGCGAGAAGGATGGATGTAGAATGGAAGACGACGGAATCAAACTCACCAAGGCACTCGAGATGTACATTAAGACCATATACCAGATAGAGATGGAGAAAGGTTCCGCGAGTGTGACTGATATTACCAAGGAGATGGGTGTGACCGCACCAAGCGTCACTGATGCCTTGCAGAGACTTGATACGCTCGACATGATCAAGTACGAGAAATATAGGAGTGTCAATTTGACTCCAGATGGGAAGGAAAAGGCAGTTGAACTGGTGTGCAGGTTCGATAGTCTCAAAGAGTTTCTCTTGCTCATGGGTATTGACGAGGAAACCGCACACGCCGACGCGTGTGAGATTGAACACATTGTGCATCCTATCACCATTGACAGACTGACCAAGTTCGTTGACTTCGTGAAATCAACACCTGAAAGCCCAAAATGGTTTGGCAAGTTTCAATCATTTCTCAAGAAGAAGAGGCGCGCGAGGAAGTAGTGATCCTGTAAACTCGATAAGTGGATTTATGCACACAAATGAGAGCGGAACTGTCCTTTCGCAAGGCTTAAATCCAGATGTGACATGCTCATACATGCCGTGGGGAGAAACAAGCTAGGGGACCGGCCATATACAAACCTTTATAAGTGCTGTTTAGTATATAAGTGTAGCGTTAACCGAAGGGGCTTTGGTCTGGTTAGTTGAGCATCGACATCTGTTTAGATTATCCCAACGTAATCACATCATAGCTTACCGAAGGAAGGCACATTCATCTAAGAGAGAGGAATTTCATAAGTTGGCATCAAGATCCCAAAGAACGGAAAGGCAACCGAGTCGTGCACCTGAAAGCAGATTCACCTGTCCTGAGTGTGGCGGAAATGACATCGTCCAAGATACCGAGAAAGGAGAGATGATCTGTTCTAGCTGTGGACTTGTCGTAAGCGACCACAGAATCGATACAGGTCCTGAGTGGCGAGCCTTTACATCGGATGAGAAGGACGCTCGTTCCAGAACGGGTGCTCCAACCAACTACTCCATCCATGACAAGGGCCTGAGCACAATGATTGACTGGAGGGATCATGACTCTCAAGGTAAACGTTTCAGTGCGAAGAAGCGCTCCGAAATCTACAGACTGCGCAAGTGGCAGATTAGAACCCGCGTGCACAGTTCAGTGGACAGGAATCTGGCCCAAGCAATGTCTGAACTAGACAGGCTGGCTTCACAGTTGGGACTCAACAAGGCAATCAAAGAACTGGCCGCCCTTCTTTACAGAAAACTCATTATCAAGAGGTTGGCACGAAGCAGGTCCATTGATGCAATGGTAGGAGCAGCCATCTATGCTGCTTGCAGGCTCAGAGAGGCACCAAGGTCTCTAGAGGAGATCTCACGGCACTCTAGAGTCAGTAAGAAGAAGATTGGTCAACACTACCGACTCCTAGTTGAGAAGCTCAAGCTGAGGATGCCCATCTCGGACCCGGCGAACTATGTTCCGAGATTCATCACAATGCTCGGACTGCCAGGCAAGGTTCAACAGAAAGTCATCGAGATTCTCGAGGCAGCTAAAAAGCAGAGGTCTCTTGTCACAGGCAGAGATCCGAGGGGGCTAGCAGCCGCTGCCATCTACATAGCTTCGATTCTCCTCGACCACCGAGTCACCCAGCGTGCCATCGCCAGTGCGGCGGGAGTAACAGAGGTGACTGTACGGAACCGGTACAAGGAACTGGTGTTAAAACTCGGCATAACGATGGCGCCACCATAATTCTAGTACTGGTGTGCAGAGAGGAATAGAGCAAGCTGTTGCCTGTCGTATAGCCTAGCCTGCCATGTGTACAGCTCCCATGCAGCCTCGAACTTGTTCCAGCCGAAGTTCATTAGCTTGAGCACATCTCGAACCTCTTCGGAGGGCATAAAATC
>JAUVHR010000281.1 GCA_030593165.1 Candidatus Thorarchaeota archaeon | reverse complement strand
AATATCGAAGATGCAAAACCCATTTCATATACGAAGTGATTTCTACAACACATTCCGTGATGAACCGGAATATCTTCTATATGATTATGGAGTAACAACCCGGCTTAATAGACTTGAACAAGAGCTAGCTGAAACCAATCTGACGTATGCTAAGGAACTGATTGCACAAGGAAAAAACGATGAAGCAGAAAATGTTCATAGAAGTTGTACATGAAGTAGGGAGCCACACTGTCACTCAGTCGCCAATTGGTGGCAAGAATGGAGGTCGCTCCCGCCAGCGTCAACCCCCGGAGGATGCCTGTCCCCTCGTCACCCCGACTGATTTTACCCCTTGCAGTTTCGCATGCGCTCAGAACGAAGAGTGGGGATTCGGGGAAGCGATGCAGTATCATCTCGGTGACAGTATAGGGGCTGTAGCCATCTTCTTCATAGAACCTCAGATGGCTCCTCCAAGGGTCGTCCAAGTCAAAGACACCGTGCCCTGAGAAGTGGATGACCGAAGGACCCTCTGCGACCAATGTCCGGAATTTTTCTTCGGTCGCCTCTGCATGATAGAGCGGTCCCAAGACCTCTGGATCTGGCGAGATTGTAGGAAGTAACCCTGCAACAATGGAATTGACCTCCTCGTCAGCACCAGCTAGCGCATGCTTCTCAATGTTGAAGTTGGGGTTGGCAACAAACAGCAGTCGGTTGGCCATCGCTTGCTCCCGCTTCAGGCATGAGATAACAAGGCCCAGGCTGTAGCTGCGAACGATGGGAAGTGACAATCCAAGGAAATCGCTGGATTCTTGGGATGACGAGCTCCCAGCAGCTGATGGGTTCTTTGCGATGCTCCAAGGAAGCAAGTGCAGTCGCTCATGCGGGACCATGATCAGCAGATCCTTCCCCTCAAGCGTCTGCCAGAGCTCTCTTGGAAGTGTGCGTCCAAGAATGTTAGAAAGCTGTATGAGATGCTTATTTGCTGTCTCATAGTCTGGTATGTTTCGTGATAGTGCTTTATGAGCATCCTGAAGTAGGCCCAATGACGTATCTAGGTCAAATGAATCTGAATAATGTAACTTGATTTCCTCTTGAGACCAAGAAAGTACCCAGAACCAATCAGGAGTGACTGCCTCGTCGAAGAAGAACTCCCAGATGATGGCATTTGGGCAATGGTTAAAGATTGTCTTGAAAGATGGGATAGGTTCGAAATCTGCAGTCTGTCGAACTAGACCGGGGTCCGCACACCCCTCCTGAATATCTCGACGCAACCTCTTCAGGTCCTTCCGCATCTGATCCAGTTGGACCTGTGAAACGGTTCGCGAGTCAATCATTCTTCTCTCTGAAGAATAAATACGCTCCGCTTCAAGGAATCGATCGGTTAGCTGCTGCTCTTCAATGACAAGTTCTCGGTACTCGGGACAAATCGCTAGAAGATCTACTCGTTCCTGCTCCGGTTCCAATTTGTCCATCATTTCCCGTGCCTTACCCAGCTCCAGGAACTTCATAGCCTCAAACAACAGGTTAGAAGGAACTTCTGCACTCTCATCCTCAGTCCGATGCCAGCGAAACAGTAGTTGCACAACAGCGTTACATGTCGATAATGTCGTTCCTCGGAAGACTTGCCTAATTTCCTCAGATCGAGCTTCACCTACTAGGCCCTCATTGCAGTCGACTGAATCCTTCAGTACTTTGAACCCCTCAGCAAAACGATCAAGAGCCATGTATGCCAGACCAATGTTGTTCAGTGTTTTGCCCTCGCCTGCGCGGTCACCCGCCTCCCGAATGATCTTCAGTGCCTTCTGGTAGTGGTCGAGGGCTTCTTGATGCCGCTCCAAATGATAGTACCCCACACCGATGTTGCTAAGTGTGGTCGCTTCACCTACGCGATTACCCATCTCCCTTCGGATCTTAAGTGCCTGTTGGTAGTGGTGGTGGGCTTCCTGATGCTGCCCCAAAGCTTCGTACACCATGCCGATGTTGCTCAGTGTTGTCCCCTCGCCATCGCGGTCACCCACTTCCCTCCGGATTTGCAGTGCCTGCTGGAAGTGATCGAGGGCTTCTTGATGCCGCCCCAAATAATAGTACGCCGCACTAATGTTGTTCAGCGCTTTTCCCTCGTCTACGCGGCTACTCACCTCCCAAGCAATCTGCAGTGCCTCTTGGTGGTGGTCGAGGGCTTCCTGATGCCGCCCCCACGCTCCGTACACCAAGCCGATGGCGTTCAGAGTCCTGCCCTCGCCTCCTCGGTGACCCACCTCCCTCCGGATTTGCAGTGCCTGTTGTAGGTGGTCGAGGGCTTCCTGAAACCGCCCCCACTTTTTGTACACTACGCCAATGTTGTTTGGTGTGTTCCCCTCGCCTACGCGGTCATCCACTTCCTGAGTGATCTGGAGTGCCTCTTGGTAGTTGTCGAGGGCTTCCTGAAGCCGCCCCCACGCTTCGTACATCAAGCCGATGTTGTTCAAAGCAGCGGCTTCACCTATCCGGGGACCCACTTCACGAGCAATCTGTAGTGTCTGTTGGAAGTGGTCTAGGGCCTCTTGATACCGCCACAACGCTTTGTACACCAAGCCGATGCTGTTCAGGGCGGCAGCTTCGCCTACGCGGTAACCCACCTCACGAGCAATCTGCAGTGCCTGTTGTAAGTGGTCGAGGGCTTCCTGATACCGCTCCCACACCCGGTAAATCTCACCGATGTTGACCATATTAACACAGCCGTTCAGTCAAGGACTCATCCAGAGGCAACAGAACGTATTAGAGTGATAGAATTGGCTGTCCCGTCCTCTTCTCTTGAGTCTTTTCCCGCGAAGGAATTCATGGACTATTCTCCGCCATCATGCCAATTCCAAGAAGTATCTATTGCGAGTAAGGTCCCCCATTGCTCCAAATCACGTTGTATTCAGTGCATCAGAAACTATTTTGCCGAACTCCAGACTCTCAAACCGACCCATAGCACTCTTGATTCTCTTTTCTGCTGTTTCCATACCGATTAGCGTGTGTTCAACATAATGGATTATTTTATCCTTTGCGAGTTTCGGGTTGGCGATATGGAACAGCACACCCTTTCTGAGTAGATTGAGAATATACATCATCAATTCATTTAGTTCTTGATGACCTGACGATTCTGAATTGTCTTCCTCTTTAACATGGCTCCCATGTACGTAATCGCTGCGTATTGAGTAGGCCTTTGTTACGTTCTGGTATGTGATATTCGGACGCATACCGGTGTACATCATGAGCCTAGCAAGTCTTTGCCCTAGTTTTCTGTCAAGGTCTGCCCCCTTATTCAGGAAGAGAGCCTCAAGGCCCATAACTGCCAAGGCAATCCGCTTATGTGGGACATCTCTTATCGACGCATCACAATAACGTCGGTAAGCCACGGCAACCTCATTTGAGGGCCTATACGGCACATCTATCCAATCCGAGGGGATTGATGGCAGAACCCGCTCCAAGAAACTATTGAATGAGTCCTCCTCTTCTTCTGAAACTCCATATCGTTCAGCTGTGTGCGTTGTGTCGAGGTGTCTGTGTGTCCCGCCAAGATCAAGGACCGAATCAGATGTTATTGAATACTCCGAATATGTGACCTCACCAATCTTGTAAAGCCTAAGCGCGGCAAGTGTGCGTCGCAACTCATGTTGCATTTCCCTCTCCGACCGGCTCTCTCTGTTGATAATCAATATGGCCTGTGGCAGTTCGTCCTTCCGTAGTCCGAGGTTATAGGCCGCTAGCTCAACATGGACCGAGCGTTCTACGTCCTCTGGCACTGGTCTTCGCAGAACAAGACCTGAAGAAGTTGAAATGGAGCCTTCGACCTCTATTCCATGAAGATGAGCTATCAAAGTCCGTGAGATTGGCAGTCCCCTGAGCGTTCTAGCCAATGCGTCCGCTAAGAGTCTTGACTGCTCATTGTCATTTCCGTCAATTATACTGCCTATCAATCTCTGCAATACAAGCAACGAGTTTCCTTTGTGTGATTTTTCAATCTCCTCTAATGCGTCGTTTCCTTCCTTTGAGGACAGTATGGCTTTGAGTAGTGCTTCCTTGTCCTTGGCATTCCATCGTTCTATTGCCTCTTTGGTCAGATACATCTGATATGCGCTAGATCCTTTGAAGGCAATCTTCTCCCTCAAGTATGGTATCTGGACCTTCCGCATCTGACCCTTTTTGGCAGCTTCATTTGACTTCTCCAGGGCATGTGTCGCAAGTCTTCGGAGCTTAGCACGAAGAGATCTTAGAGTCGTTGAGCCCATATCCCATCACTTTCTCCAGAGCCCAATACTCCGTTCACGAAGGTCACTCTCGAAGTAGATTCGGAAGAACAGTGAGCATATGAAGAGACCTGCAATCCATAGTGATAGCACTGCAAGAAACTCTAAGTCTAGGAGTGCTTCCAAGTACAACACAGAGATAGAATCAACCATAAGAAGAAAAACGAATCTTGATACTAATCCCTTAGTAGACAAACGTTTTGGTTCAAGTCTTTCAAGAAAATCCGGATATAGAACTAGCATACATGAATCAAGTTCTTTTCTTGTTTTGGTTTCTAGGAGGTCTCTAAGACATCCAACTGTCACGATTAGCTCGTCTTTTATCTCTTGGACCAATTCAGAAGTTGGCGATAATAGTTCGTCAAATGCGATCTCCACGGTGACTGAAGGATCGAACGTATGCACAATTCGGAGAACATTGACAAGTTCTGTGTGAGTAGAGCCGATTTGTTCAGATATTGTATCGAATAATGAATCAGACCGAGTATATGCCATCTCTAGACCTGTAGCACCCCATATCCCAAGGGAAAAGGTGAGTACTATAGCAATGAGCCAGGAAATCAGTAGGACGTTGAAGGCATTTCCAAAGATTGCCACTATGAGCAGACTTGAGAATGACCGGGTCGAAAAATAGAGAGCAGTAGCCACAGCTATGTTAAGCATCAACCAATAAGGACGAACAAGGAATAGCCTTAGTCTAGTCAGCGTTTC